>JAQTOL010000046.1 GCA_028748945.1 Paludibacter sp. | reverse complement strand
GATTTGACAGGAAACACTTGCACCGCAATGTAAAGGTGTTGTGGAATTTAATGCGAAGTCTTGTATTAGCCCGTCGCATTGTGAGTCGGTTCAAACCCGATGTGGCAATAGGTGTCGGAGGTTATGCAAGTGCTCCCACACTTCGGGCAGCAACCGGTTTAAAAGTTCCAACACTTATTCAGGAACAAAATTCGTATGCTGGTGTTACTAATAAGTTATTGGCTGAGAAAGCATCTTGTATTTGTGTGGCTTATGAAGGAATGAATAAATTTTTCCCTGACAATAAGATTGTTTTAACAGGGAATCCGGTTCGTCAGGATTTATTCCTGGTTGAACCACGAACAGCAGAAGCGTATCAATTTTTTGGATTCGATCCCAATAAAAAAACCTTATTGGTTGTGGGAGGTAGTTTAGGAGCCCGGACATTGAATCAAAGTATTATCGCCAAACTGGATGAACTGACAAAGTCGGATATACAGGTGATATGGCAAACCGGAAAATTTTATATTGAATCGGCTCGTAAAGCCGCTGAGCCTTTTACTTCTCCAAATTTGTTGGTGACAGATTTTGTTTCACGTATGGATCTGGCTTATTCCATTGCCGATTTAGTTATTTCACGAGCCGGAGCCAGTTCAATTTCCGAATTATGTCTATTGGCTAAGCCTGTAATTTTAGTACCTTCGCCCAATGTGGCAGAAGATCATCAGACTCAAAATGCGTTGGCACTGGTCAGAAATGAAGCGGCTGTAATGATTAAAGATGTAGATGCAAATGAACAATTAGTAATCAGAGCATTGAGTTTGATAAAAGATGATATTTCATTAAAAAAATTGAGTATAAACATTCTGAGAATGGCTGAAAAAGATTCGGCAGACCGGATTGCAGATGAAGTAATAAAATTAATAGTACCCTAAATCCCCGAAATTGGGCTTAATATTATGAATAAGTTTACAAAGTATTATTTCTTAGGAATTGGTGGTATTGGTATGAGTGCATTGGCACGTTATTTCCATACGAAAGGCTTTCAGGTAGCAGGATACGACAGGACAGAAACAAAGTTAACTTCCGATTTACAAACCGAGGGAATTTCTGTTGGCTTTGACGAGGGTGTTGATCAAATTCCGGAGAATTATAAACAGCCAATCTATACACTGGTAATTATTACACCTGCCATTCCGCATGATCATCCGCAACTGGTTTATTTTCAGGAAAATAATTTTACAATTCAAAAACGGTCACAAGTATTGGGGGATATCACCCGCCAGAGTAAAGGAATCTGCATTGCTGGAACGCATGGTAAGACAACAACATCAACGATAACTGCCCACTTACTCTATCAGTCACCGGTATCATGCAATGCTTTTTTGGGTGGTATTTCAAATAATTACAATACCAACCTATTGATATCCAAAGAAAGTAATCTGGTGGTGATTGAGGCTGATGAATACGATCGTTCTTTTCACCAACTTTCACCCTATATGGCTGTAATTACCTCTGCCGATCCCGATCATTTGGATATTTATGAGACACCTGAAGCATTTAGGGAAAGTTTTGAGCATTTCACGTCTCTTATCCGACCCGATGGAGTTCTTATCATGCGGAAAGGAATCGATATTCATCCGAGATTACAAAAAGGGGTAAAGTTATATTCATATTCGATGGATGAAGGCGGAGATTTTCATGCGGAAAATATCCATACTATTAATGGTTCAATTCACTTTGATTTTGTAACACCAAACGATCGGATTGACAATGTTCGTTTGGGTGTTCCGGCCCGGATAAACATAGAAAATAGTGTTGCTGCCATGGCTCTAGCCTGGCTCAATGGGGTTTCTGTGGAGGATTTACGTACAGGAATCTCATCCTTTGCCGGTATTTATCGTCGCTTTAATCTGGTATATAAATCCGATAAAGTTGTATTTATGGATGACTATGCACATCATCCCAGTGAATTGAAAGCCAGCATATCATCTATTCGGGGGTTGTATCCTGACAGAAAAATTACGGGTATCTTCCAACCGCATTTATATTCACGTACCCGTGATTTTGCCGGTGATTTTGCTGAGGCCTTGTCACAACTGGATGAACTGATATTACTGGACATTTATCCGGCTCGTGAATTGCCTATGGAAGGAGTTAGTTCAGAGTTAATATTTCGCGATGTTAAACTTAAAAATAAAACATTGTGCTCCTATGAAAATCTATTACCTTTGCTAAAAGATAAGCAAACAGATGTTTTGGTCACTTTTGGAGCGGGCGACATTGATAAACTGGTGCCAAAGATTGCGGATCAGTTGAAGAAATTTCCGGTAAGATAGTTTGAGATTTTAAAATGCTGATTATGAGAATATTTCTTTTCCTTTAGCTAAAATCGGAAATTGAAAATAAATTTAGTTCTTCTTATGAAACCAATAATTAAATATATAATCATTTCCTTTTTTGCCTTGTTGGTTATAGGATATTTTGTATTTATATTGGGACATTTTTCAGGAAGGAGTAAGGATGAAGTTTGTAAGGAGCTGGTCATTGAATTTCTGGACAGTACAAGTGTAAAGTTGATAACAGAATCTGATATTGCGGTATTGCTTGATAAAAATGATTTAAATCCGATAGGTAAATCGATTAAACATATTCGTACCGAATCAATTGAAGATATTTTACGCAAGAATGAATTGATTAAGTCGGTGGAATGTTATAATACACCTTCAGGAATTGTTCATATACGGATTATGCAACGTCATCCAAAATTCAGAGTTGTCGGTTTTGGTAGTTATTATATTGATACCGACCGGAAAAGGATGCCTGTATCAGAAAATTTTGGAGCTTATGTTCCGGTAGTTTCCGGGCGGGTAACCGTTTCATATGCAAGCGGTGAGATGTTCGATTTTATAACATATCTGGAAGATAATCCATTCTGGAATGCCCAGATTGAACAAATTTATGTCAGGGATGATAGAAAAATCGAACTCGTTCCACGTGTTGGAGATGCCATTATCATTTTAGGGACGTTGGATAATTATGCTGCAAAACTTGAAAAATTACGTAAGTTATATGTTAAGGGGTTCAATTTAATCGGTTGGAACAGGTATAAATCCATAGATTTGGAATATAAAGATCAGGTAGTCTGTGATAAAGCTCCTTTTGATGATGATGAACCCGTTTTAAAGACTGAAGAAAAGAAAGATACAATTATTGTTCATAAAATATGATTTCAGATAAACAATTTATAGCTATAGATTTAGGTAGTTCCCGAATTTCGGCTATGGCAGGAGAAATACAACAAAACGGTGAACTAAGGATATTGTCGGAGGAATTTAAAGCTTCTGATGATATCAAATGGGGTATTGTTGAACAACCATCGGGAGCCGCATTCAAAGTCAGTGAATTACAAAAGTTACTTCAAAACAGTGCTAAAATTCCTGATATTTCAATGGTTTCTGTCAGCATAGGTGCAAAAAGCATGAAACATATGCAGGTTTCAATAAGTCGCTTTGTAGGAAAGCCGAACGTTGTCTCCGAATCATTGTTAGCCGATATGTTGGAAGAGTGCAAAAGTAAATCTGAAAAAGCAGATATCACCATTTTCGATGTGATTCCACTTTCTTATCAGTTAGATGGAAATCGAATGGATGAACCGGCAGGAAAAAAAGGAATTCAATTATCAGGGGAATATCTTGTGATATATGGAAATTCAAATATTAAAATGGAATTGGAGCGTTGTTTTGACCGGACAGGAATCAGGTTGGAATACTGCCCGTTGGCTGTAGAATCTTTATCGGCGGCTTTGCTCGAAGATGAAGAACGGGAAGAAGGCTGTGCCCTGATAAATTTTGGTGCAACAACCACTACTTTGGCGGTCTATGCCGAAGGTGTTCTTCAACATTTACTGGTTGTGCCGTTAGGAGCAAAGAACATTACCAAAGATATTCAGGAGTTGGGAATTTCCGAAGCGAATGCCGAGCGATTGAAATGTTTAAAGGGTATTGCAGTGGAGAGTTTAGTCGAACAACCAATTTATGTTCAGGTTCCATCGGCTGATGATTTGAGTGTTCCGGTCCGCATATCAACACAATTTTTGGCAACAATTATCGAAGCCCGGTTGGAAGAAATCATGCAACCGATTTTCGATGTTATCAATCGACTCCCATTTACGCTGGAAGCCGGTATTATTCTTTCGGGCGGAGGATCTAAATTATCCAATATCATTGATTTTATTGTCGATAAAACCGACATAAACGTACGTTTCGGTGATCACTCCGGGTGGCTTACCAACGATACACCCGAACGGTTTTACGATCCTTGTTATGCGCAATTAGTAGGAACTATATTATTGACTGAGGAATATCGTAAAGAACATCCCGTCGAGCAAACAATAGTGGATCCTGTTAAGGGTCCAAAAATTCCAAAAAAGAAACCCTGGGATAAACTGGCAGATGGTTTCATTAATTTTTTTGGAGATGAAAATAAATTGAATTAATTAAATCAGAAAATTGAAAGAGATAAATTTAGGAGTAAACTATACGCATAAGTAATGTGAACTTTTAAACTATAAAACAAAACAAATAAATCAGAATATATGGGTTATATAGATGACAGTTTGCCTTTAGAATTGCCCTTGGTTGACAGTTCGATTATCAAAGTGATAGGTGTCGGCGGTGGTGGTGGTAATGCCGTCAACCACATGTATCGTCAGGGAATTACTGATGTTTCTTTTGTGGTTTGTAATACCGATAATCAGGCGCTGGTAAAATCACCGGTGCCCATTAAAATCCAGTTGGGTCAGGATACTACCGAAGGATTGGGTGCAGGCGGAAAACCCGAAGTTGCCCGACGTGCCGCCGAGGAATCGATAGATAAAATTCAAAATCTGTTGAAAGACAATACTAAAATGGTGTTTATCACAGCCGGAATGGGTGGCGGAACCGGTACAGGTGCCTCACCGGTTGTAGCTAAAGCAGCACACGATCTGGGCATACTGACTGTGGCTATTGTTACTATTCCCTTTGCTTTCGAAGGGAATATGAAGATACGCCAGGCACTCGAAGGAGTAGCGGCCCTGAGTGAGCATGTAGATGCCATTCTGGTCATTAATAATGAAAAATTAAAAGAAATTTATCCTGATCTGGAACTTTCCAATGCATTTGCCAAAGCTGATGATGTCCTGACAAATGCCGCTAAAGCCATTGCCGAAATTATAACTGTTCCCGGTTATATCAATACTGACTTTGCCGATGTGTACAGCATTATGAAAGATGGTAACGTGGCTATTATGAATACAGGTTATGCCTCAGGTGAAAACCGTATTACAAAAGCCATTGCCGATGCTCTTAATTCTCCGTTACTGAATACAAGTGATGTGAGTGGTGCAAGTAAGATTTTGTTGAGTTTGTATTGTTCCAATACCGATCAGATTCGTATGGAAGAGGTTGATCAGATTCATCACTTTATGTCGACTGTGGGCGAAAATGTACAGGTTATCTGGGGAGCCAGTTTCGATGATGCGTTGGGCGAAAATGTAAAGATAACCCTTATTGCCACCGGTTTTGATGTGAGTGATATACCGGGTATGCCCGCATCGGCTGTCAAGGCGGTACACAAACGTATTCACAGCATGGAACCGTCGAAAGCTCTTGAAACCATTACCCTCGATGATGAGCCCGTAACTGAATTGTCCGATGTTGAACCCGAAGAGCCCAAAAAGGCAGATACCGATAAGGCATTTCAACAATATTATGGAAAAGTTACCGAACCTGAGCCGGAACCGGAACTTCCTACATTTACGCTGGATGATTTGGATGATGAAACTACCATGAAAACAGTGGAGAATATTCCTGCCTGGAGAAGACGGTTGATGAAGTAAATTTGCGGTTCATTCCCTGAATGGAACTATGTACAGATTGTAATATAGATGTGTAACACTAAATAAAATGCTTTTTATTCTTCTAAGAGTAGGAAGCTCCGATAAAAAATGGAAGATTTATATGAAAGAGTAAGCGGTGATATTAAAACCGCAATGTTGGCCCGTGATAAAGTGGCTCTTGAAGCAATGAGTGGAATAAAGAAAGAGTTTATTGAAGCCAGAACGGTAAAAGGTGGAGATAGAACCATGTCCGATGATGTTGCTGTGAAAATCCTGCAAAAGATGATCAAGCAGCGCAAAGAATCGGCTCAGATTTATGTTGAACAAAACCGCCCTGAATTAGCCGAAAACGAGTTGTCTGAAGTAGCTGTTATCGAACGTTACCTTCCTGCTCAAATGAGCGATGCCGAACTTGAAGCTGCTGTGGCTGCCGTAATTGCTCAACTTGGCGCAAGCGGTCCGCAGGATATGGGTAAGGTAATGGGTGTGGCCAGTAAGCAACTTGCAGGTAAGACCGAAGGCAGATTAATTTCAGATAAAGTGAAAGCATTGCTTGCAAAATAATGTTTGTATATCTTTTGTCTTTATTGAATTAAAACATTGAAGTGGAATTACATAAAAAAGCCTTTGAAACAATTTTGTTTCAAAGGCTTTTATATTTCCTTGTTGAACCTTTATTTAAGACCCAGTTTCTTTTTTACTAATGCTGTGACATCATTCGAATTAGGCGATTGGTAAATGATACTTTGTGAACTTAAATCGAAGATATACAAATACTTGTTTTCAGCACCTACTTCATCGATTGCTTTCTTTACTTTTTCAATTACCGGAGCAAAAAGTTCTTGTTGCTTCTTTTGCAAATCAGTACTTGCTGTTTGATTGAAAGTTGTAATCCGTTGCTCGATTTCTACAATCTCGGCCTGACGGGCTTGTTTAATGCTCTCCGGCATGGTTGCCTGTTTTTCCTGGTATTCTTTAATTTTTCCATTGTACTCTTCACGCATTTTTGACAATTCGGTTTCCCATTGGCTTTGCAGGTCCTGGATTGTTTTTTCGATGGTTGCACGTTCGGGCATTAATGTCAAAATCTCTTGTGAATTAATATGACCAAGTTTTGTTTCTTGAGCCATCAAACTAATAGGTAATGCAAAAAGCAATAAGAGAGCAATTTTTTTTAACATGATATTTTTTTTTAGTTGTTTATATTTGTGTGAAAAAAGTAATGCAAAAGTATATAATTATTTTGAAAATCCCAACTTTTCAAGAACAGCATCGCTAATGTCTAATTTAGGAGATGTAAAGATAACATTCATTGAAGAACTTTTGTCAAAAACCAGTTCGATATCTTTTTCTTTACTTATCTCCTGAATGGCTGTATATACGTCATCCTGAATTGGTTTCATCAAACTTTCGCGTTTTTTGAATAATTCTCCATCGGCTCCAAAATATTTCCGTTTCAATTCCTGAGACGCTTTTTCTTTTGCAACGATTTCATCTTCCCGTTTAGTTTTCATATCTTCCGAAAGAAAAACAAGTTCGGTTTGATAGTTTTTGTACATGGTTTGTACTTCCTGCATTTGAGCTTCCACTTCCGATTGCCATTTTTTTGAAACCTGATTGAGTTGTTCATTGGCAGTTTCGTAAGCAGGAATATTTTTCATAATATATTCCATATCTACCATAGCGAATTTTTGTGCGCTTAAAGCAAAAGACATACCTGCCAATAAGCAGAGTGACAAAATTAGTTTTTTCATATCTATTCCTTGTTATTGGTTTACTGAAATTAATAATGTTTGTTTCTTTACAAATTCTTTGCCAGAATTAATTGCATTATTATTAAATGGTAATATTCTTAAAGTTCCTGACCTAAGACAAAGTGAAATTGACTACCTCCAATTGTTCCGTTGACTTTATCTTTATCGAATCCATAACCCCAGTCAATTCCCATCATTCCGAACATTGGAAGGAAAATACGCACACCCACTCCGGCTGTTCGTTTTAAATCAAATGGATTATAGTCCGACATTTTATTGAAACAGTTTCCGGCTTCAACAAAAGTTAATGCATAAATTGTTGCCGATTGCTCCAACGATAATGGATAACGTAATTCCATGGTGAATTTGTCATACAAATATCCTACATTGGAACCTACTTTTGAGTCATAGGGTGTAAGCGAACCGCTTGAATACCCACGCATAGCTACATATTCCGATCCGTAACTGGAATAGTTCGACATACCATCACCTCCCATAATAAACGTTTCGTAAGGTGAACGGGCATTCTTGTTGTAATCCCCCAAATATGCAAACATCACCCTACCCATTAAAACTAATTTATTATCAGCACTTAATGGAATGAAAGTTTTTCCGCTAAAGGTCCATTTATGGTATTCAATCCATTTGTACCGTTCAGCATTTGTCATATTTGGATCTGCATAATCCTTACCGTTAAGGGCTGAATAGGGTGGTGTTATTTTTAATCCTAACGAAAATGCAGAACCTGAACGGGTATAAATCGGGTTGTCAATTGAACTTCGGCTCAAAGTAAGATTCAAACTGAAATTATTATAATTACCATCTGTTAATGGAGGTAAGTAATACCACTTTTTAAGCATAAACAATTGGTATGAAAGTTCAGCCTGGAAAACAAAATAATCATCCGGCCAGTTAAGACGTTTGCCATAACCTATTGAAGCTCCAATGGTCCGCATGTATTTTTCCGGATCCATTTCACTTTGATACAGGCTGCTTGCTCCAGAATTATAACTACTGCCATAGCTACTTCCTCCGTATCCACCATAATTATACATCGAATTAAGATAGCTGCTGTTGTAGCTTGAATAACGGTCACTCACTGCTGATTGTGTTGAGTAATACACCGATGCTGATAATGAGTTTGGACGTTTACCACCTAACCATGGCTCAAGGAACGACATGCTGACAGATGAATAGGATTGTCCGTTTGTTCTGCCATTCAAAGTGAAAGTTTGTCCCTCACCTTGCGGTACTATACGGTAAGTTTCCGGCCGGAATAAATTCTGAATAGCAAAATTACTGAACTTTAGTCCGATGCTACCCACAACACCGGTTGAACCCCATCCTGCAGAAAATTCGATCTGGTCACTACCTTTCGTTTCCAGGTTATAATTAATATCAACGGTACCATTTTCCTGATTGGGTTGAATATCAGGTGTTATTTTCTCCGGATCGAAATGACCCATTTGGGCTAATTCACGCAACGAACGCATGATATCTTCCTGGCTGTATAATTGCCCCGGTTTGGTACGTAATTCACGACGAACGACATGTTCATAAACCCGTGTATTTCCTTTAATTCTTATCTCATTTATGGTGGCAGGCTTTCCTTCGTACATGCGCATCTCAAAGTCGATGGAATCATTATTTATCTGAACTTCAACAGGATCAATTTGGAAAAATAAATAACCCCGGTCTTTATAAAGTTTACTCACAGCAGTGTTTTCATCCGTCTCCAATCTCTCCATTAACAATTTGTGATTATAAACATCTCCTTTTTTTATTCCCAGTTTAAGATCCAAGAATTCATAAGGATAGATTGTATTTCCAATCCATTTGATATTTCCGAAATAATATTTTTTCCCTTCGTCTACTTTAATATATACATTGACGGATTTATTATCAAAAGGTACCACGCTATCGCTAACGATATATGCATCACGATATCCGATTTCGTTATATTTATCAATAAGTGCCTGTTTGTCTTTCTCATACTCTTCTTTTACAAACTTCTTAGTTCTGAAAAAGTTACGCCAGTTATTATCATTTGTTTTTTTCATTACTCTGTTTATCTGGTTGTGATTAAGAGCCACATTTCCAGTGTAAATAAGCTGATGAATCTTTGTTTTCAGTTTTTTATCAACATTGATATCTACGATCACATGTCCGGGTTTACCGGGGTCATTGCGTTGATATACGTTAACCAAGACATTCAAAAACCCTTTTTCTTCCATGAATTTTTCAATTACTTTCTTCGCTCTATCAGAAATATCAGGTGTTATTTGATTCCCTTTCACGATGCCAATCTTTAGATCCAGATCATCAATTTCAGATTTTTTCAGTCCGTTGTAATTTATTTCCGACACTCTTGGGCGCTGTTTCAACTCAATGGTTAACCATACTTTACCATCCTTTATTTTGTTTGCCAAAATCTTTACATCCGAGAAAAGACCTTGTTTCCAAAACCTCTTTACCGCATTGGTAATTGCATCACCGGGAACATTGACAATATCCCCTACGGCAAGACCCGAAAAACCAATAAGAACGAAGTCTTCATAGTTATCAGCACCTGTAACCTTAATACCAGCTATTTCATATTTAGGAGTCTGAGTGCTGTATTCAATGACAGGTAAATTGGTTGTGTCAATGGTTGTAGTATCTTTTTCTGTGGTAGTTTGTGCAACAAGAAGCTGACTAAAAAGAAATATCAAAGAAAAAGAGAAAAGTGTTTTGTATTGCATAATTATATTTTGGTGTGTCGAAATACGATTTTTAATGCATATTTAATAATGCATGATTCATAATTGGTTTTAGAAAATATTTTTTCTGAGGTTTGATTTATTTTCCAAAACGACGTTCCCGCTGTTGGAATTCGTAAATAGCTTCATATAAATTTTCTTTACGGAATGCCGGCCAGTGAATTTTGGTGAAATACAATTCTGTATATGCTAGTTGCCAGAGCAGAAAATTACTGATTCGTTCTTCACCACTGGTTCGAATCAATAAATCCGGATCAGGAATTGATTTCGTTGTCATGTGGTTACTTATAAGTTCTTCGGTGATTTCGTTAGTAGAGTATTGGCCGGCTATTACTTCCCCGCAAATCATTTTAAGGGCGTTAGTGATTTCCCAACGAGATGAATAGCTGAGCGCCAATACCAGCGATAAACCGGTATTCTGACTTGTTTTAGCTATGCATCGATGTAATTTCTCACTTGCATTTCCTGGTAATCGGCTTAAATCACCAATCGCCATCAGTCGAACATTGTTTTTATCGAGAGTTGGGGTTTCCTTCTCTATCGTATCAATCAGTAATTCCATTAAAGCATCTACTTCTTCCTGCGGCCTGCTCCAGTTCTCTGTCGAAAACGCATACAAAGTAAGATATTGAATTCCAATCTCTGCGGCCGTTTCTGTTGTTTCGCGTACTGAAGTAACTCCGTTCTGATGTCCGAAAATACGATCGAAACCACGCTCCTGTGCCCAACGACCATTACCATCCATAATAACGGCTATGTGTTTTGGTAGATTGGTTTTATCAATTTTCTCTTTAAAAGAAGACATGTTCAACGAAAGGATTAGTGAATATAAATTACCTATTTATTACCTGAATTTTTGCAATCGCATTGTTTTCTCCAAATGTCATAACCTATTCCAATGGTAAAAGTGGAGAGTAAATCATTATTGGTAAAATTACTACCGTTTAAATTGTAGTTGTTATTTAAAGAAGAAATTCCTTCCATCTGGTCCGACATAGATAATCTGTTTGACCATTGGATATTCATGTTTAGTCTGTTGGTCAGTTTCACCTTTAAGCCTACTCCAAATGGAATGCTGGCGTTGAAGGTTGTGTTGCCTGTATACAAATAGTTCATTAGCCCCAGCCCGGCAAAAATATAAGGGGAAAAGGTTTTACTCATCCTCTTATTCGGGTTTTGGTCTAAATCGAAGAAATTAAATTCAGCACATGCATCCAGCGCATTCACCTGATTTCCGGTTGCATTCCCCTCCCAAACAATCTTTGCTCTGTTTAATTCCGCTCTCAGAGCAATTCGTGTATTGAAGCGATACCGAAAAAAAGCACCATATGCTAACCGGTTATTTTTGAAAAGCTGATTATTCGCATCACCCAGATAGTAAGCATCACCACCTGTCAGGCCTATTTCTGCCACGTATTCATCCTGTGCCGAAACTTCTGAATAAGTAAAGCATAAAACGCAAAAAATGATAAATCTAATTATTTTTAAAGTCATAAGATTCTAATGAGTTTATTTAATTAAATTTAGAACGGATTTTTTGTGTTTTAATTTTATCCATATCGTGATATTCCTGCAACAAAAGTAGTGATAATCTTTTAATGTTGATAAATTGCCCCTGAAGTGAATACTTTATTTAACATATTATTGGAAAATTAGGGAGTTAGTAGTAAATACCTTATTCTGTTTGATTAAGGAAGCTTAATCTTCGTTTAATTTAACTTATTAAGCGCCAAATTTTCTTTGGCTGTCATCTCGAGTCTAAGCTCTGGTGTTTTATCATCCTGCCCGCAAAGATGTAAAATTCCGTGAATCATGATGCGCTCCAGTTCTTTTTCGAAAGGGAC
>JAQTOL010000045.1 GCA_028748945.1 Paludibacter sp. | reverse complement strand
CCTGACTGGAATTGATTATTAAATAAATGGATCGATTACTTTTTACAGATGAGTTTGGTCCCGGAATCTGATCAATAATGGTTCCCAGTTTTTTGTTCCGTACGTAAACGGAATCAATTACCTGTGCATGAAGGCTTTGATTTGATAATAAAGCCTTTGCTTCATTTAACGTCGATCCACGCAAATCGGGAACCCTCTCCGTTTGTCCATGATGTGTATAAAAGTCGATGATAAGTAAAGTGCCCCATGACAATGATACGATTAATGCAATCGCTATCAACACATTTTTCAAAATAAGCCCTGCGAAAGTTTCCTTCCAAAATTTTTTGAAATTCATAAATAGTTTTGAGTTACAAGTTAGAGAATCTAAGGAATTCAACCTAAATCATAATGGAGCAAAAATAAACAAAATGAAAAATATTTATAGTACAGATTATCTGTAAAATAGCCTGTTAATATTTTTGTCACCAAAAACATAAAAATAGTTTGCCAAAAATACAGAATTTATTGCGTTTGAAGGGCATAAAAACAAAAAAAGTAAAAACTTACCCTGAAGTCTTTACTTTCTTTATACTGTTCCAGCAAGTTGATTAATGCTTATGGCGGGGTTCATCTCCAACTGAAAGCTTTGCTCTACCTTTGGCACGACGGTTAGCTAATACTCTGCGGCCGTTTGCTGTAGCCATTCTTTCACGAAATCCGTGTTTGTTTTTTCTCTTTCTGACAGAAGGTTGGAATGTCCTTTTCATTGTTATTCGTATTTATGTAGTTACTTTTCTTTATTTCGGAGTTTGGGACTGCAAAAATAGATGTTTTTTTCGGAACTACAAACTGTTGATAACTTTTTCTTTGAGTTTTCTTTGTGTTCGATTATAAAACAGTCTCTAAAAGTTGATAACATGTTACATTCAGTCGTGAAAAACACTGTATTTTACAAATCTTCACAGGGGAACCTGATATTTTATAGCTTATCAATAAATAGTTAAGTGCTGTTATAACTAACTTTGCCCACTGAAAAAATAAATCAAAAACATCAAACTACAATTCAGTAATTTAAAAAAGTAATAAATTATTTGTTCTGAACAAAACATTAGTCTCCAAAAACGATTGTATAGGTATGGAAAATAAATCTGCAAATCAAACTCCGGGAAAAACTCCGGAAAAACCGAATATCCTTGTCCTGTTAAAGCCGTATAAACTAATGATCTTTAGTTTAATCGGCTTTGCTTTGATAAGTAATGGTGCGAATCTGGTGATCCCGAAACTGATTTCACAAGGAATTGATGATTTCTCGAAAGGTGTTTTTTCTTATCAGAAATTAGTTATTGGATTTTTGGTTGCTTCGTTGATAATCTTCGTGTTTACTTTCTTACAGGGCATTTTGCAGACATATGCTTCGGAAAGGGTTGCTCGCGATTTGAGAACAAAACTGGCAGACAAAATTTCCAGACAAAGTTATTCTTTTATCCAACTCTCAAACCCTTCTAAACTCCTGACCAATCTAACTTCTGACATTGATTCGATAAAATTATTTGTATCGATGGCGATAGTATCGCTGACTTCATCGGTTTTTATAATCATTGGCGCAAGTATATTACTTATATCAATCAACTGGAAACTTGCCTTATCTGTCTTAGCCATTATCCCCATTATCAGCGGGGCATTTTATCTGGTGTTCCGGAGATTACGCTTTTTTTTCAAGAAAAGTCGGGAAGTAATTGACTGGTTGAACAAAGTTATCAGCGAAAGCATTCTGGGTGCTGCACTGATTCGGGTATTAAACTCCCAAATGCTGGAATATGGCAAGTTCATGGATGCCAATACGCAGGCCAAAGACCTGGGAATATCCATATTGAAACTTTTTGCCACGCTGATACCGATAGTTGTTTTCGTCGGGAATATGGCTTCGTTGACGATTTTGGCACTGGGAGGGCACTTTGTTATTAACGGGACTATGTCACTGGGTGATTTTGCCGCCTTCAGTTCGTATCTGGTAATCCTTATTTTCCCAATCATCGTTATTGGTTTTATAAGCAATTTCATTGTACAGGCTACTGTTTCGTACAGTCGGATTTATTCGGTTTTAAGTGCTGATGAAACAAGAGATACCGGAACTTTGAACACTCCGCTGAACGGAGATATTGAAATGAACAACATTACAGTTATGTATGGAGATAAGCCTGCTTTGGAAAACATCTCGCTTAAAATACAACCCGGGACCCGGACAGCAGTAATCGGTCCTACGGCTGCCGGAAAAACCCAGTTGCTTTATTTACTAACGGGTCTGGTTCAACCGGCAGGTGGCGAAATATTATTTGATGGTATTAATATCAATCTTTACAATAAAGAATCTTTTCAACACCAGATTGGATTCGTATTTCAGGATAGTGTAATTTTCAACATGAGCCTGCGCGAAAACATTGCTTTTAACGAAAAAGTAACTGACGAATTAATGTCAAAAGCCATTGAAACAGCGGAGTTGAATGATTTTATCGATGCATTACCGGAAGGATTGGAAACCATAGTGAGCGAACGCGGCACCAGTCTTTCGGGTGGTCAAAAACAACGCATAATGTTGGCTCGGGCACTGGCTCTTAATCCGAAAATTTTACTTCTCGACGATTTTACAGCCCGGGTCGACAGTCAGACGGAACAAAAAATACTCGATAATGTAGAACGGAACTATCCGGGGATAACCTTGCTTTCCGTCACACAAAAAGTGGCCTCGGTAATGAATTACGGGCAGATAATTTTACTGGAAGAAGGTGAAATTCTGGCTAGCGGAACACATGATTCATTGATGAGTGTCAGTCCTGAATATGTTCAAATTTTTAATTCTCAACGAAGCACAAGTAATTATGAGCTATAACCTAAATATAAAAAAAGGGACACAAAGTTTCGAGAAAGTCAGTACAGCAACAACACTGAACCGCTTGTTGACACTGATGGGTAAAGAACGTAAAAACCTTTACATCGCGATATTTTTTATTCTCATCAATGCCGGACTAAACCTTGTTGCCCCTTATTTAATGGGACATGCAGTCGATAATTATATTGTGACGAAACATTATGATGGTGTGATAAGGTACTCTATCATTTTGTTCGGGGTTTTTGCACTGGCCACAGTGAGCGGTTACACTCAGACACAACTGATGGGGCGCGTCGGGCAGCGCATGTTGTATAATGTCCGGAATATCGTTTTTAATAAATTGCAGGAGTTGCCCATAGATTTTTTCAATCAGAATAAAGCGGGTGATTTGATTTCGAGAGTAAATAACGATACCGATAAAATTAATCAATTCTTTTCGCAATCGTTGGTGCAGTTTATGAGTAGTATTTTTACGATGATTGGAGCCGGAATCTTTCTTATTTCTATCAATCCTGAGCTTGGACTGGCGGCCTTATCGCCTGCTCTGGCTTTATGGATTTTTACCCGGAATATTTCCCCCTGGGTAAAAAACCGGAACACAGTCAATATGAGAAGCACCGGAACTCTCAGTGCGGAAATTCAGGAAAGTCTGAATAATTTTAAAGTGATTGTGGCTTTTAACCGCCGCGATTATTTCCGGAAACGTTTTGATGAAGTCAATACGGAAAACTACCAAAGCGCTGTGAAAGCAGGTATTGCTAATAATATGTTTATTCCTGTGTACGGATTTTCTTCGAATATCGGACAAATGGTGGTGATGGCTTTAGGAATTTATATGATTTCAAAAGGTGAGTTTTCAGTGGGTTTGCTTATTAGCTTCCTGGCTTATATTGCACAGTTTTACAATCCGCTGCGACAAATAGCCACTCTATGGGCAAATTTTCAGGTGGCTCTTGCCGGTTGGGACCGTATATCTCAGATATTGGCGATGGAAAATAATTTAGCAGTTATTGAAAAACAAGAAAAAGAAGATAGCTGTTGTGTGGTGTCGTTTCGTCATGTTTCATTTTCATATCCTAACGGAAAGGAAGTTCTGACGGATGTTAGCTTCGATTTGGAACGTGGAAAAACCTACGCATTTGTAGGTCCTACCGGAGGTGGAAAAACAACCACAGCTTCGTTGATGGCACGTTTATATGATCCTACGAAAGGAAAAATCATTCTGAATGGGATCGATATACGTTCAATGGATGTCGAAACACGTACTTCTAAAATCGGATTTATTCTGCAGGAGCCTTTTCTCTTTACCGGAACTATCCGGGATAATATCTTGTATGGAAATGGGTTATACAAGGATGTTTCAAACGAGGCTTTATCGAACGTGCTGTCTGAATCGGGTTTAGACGGATTAATAGAAAGGTTCGATGGTGGACTGAATGCCAGAATAAATGCATCGGGCGATGGCGTCAGTTTAGGACAAAAGCAACTCATCGCCTTTATCCGTGCCGTATTGCGAAAACCAGAAATTTTGATTCTCGACGAAGCAACTGCCAATATCGATACGGTTACAGAACAATTACTCGACGATATATTAAGCAAATTACCCAAAAGTACCATACGCATTATTATTGCTCACCGGTTAAACACCATTGAGAGTGCCGATGAAATTTTCTTTGTCAATTCAGGAGCCGTGACTAAAGCCGGTTCGCTGCAAGATGCCGTGAACTTACTTTTAAAGGGGAAAAGAGAAAGCTAGTTTGTAGCAGATAATAAATCCGAGATATTTAGATAAAAATAGATTAAACATGAAAAAGACACCTACTCTTGCAAAAGTATTAATTATTTTTTTTCTTCCTTACCTGTTCATTAATTCATCTTTTGCAGCAGAACCGGCACCTGGCTCTGACATTTTTAATGGTGGTCGTGGTATCAGTTTTAATGACAACTGGAAATTTCAACCAAGCGATGTAACAGGTGCCAACAATATCGCTTTCAATGATGCTACATGGCGCCAATTATCACTTCCCCACGACTGGAGTATAGAACTCCCATTCAACCAAAACTCTTCTGCCGGAGGTGGTGGAGGCTACTTAGATGGAGGTATAGGCTGGTATCGGAAAACGTTCGTATTACCACAAAATTATTCCGGAAAAAGAATTACCATACAATTCGAAGGAATTTACATGAATAGTTCTGTCTGGATTAACGGACATCTTCTGGGTACCCGACCTTACGGATACAGCACTTTTGAGTATGACCTCACGCCTTATATTAACACAGGCACAACAACTAATGTGATTGCCGTAAAAGTAGACAATACACAACCAAATAGCCGTTGGTATTCGGGAAGTGGAATTTACAGGAATGTCTGGCTTACAGTTACCGACCCTGTGCACATAGCCTATTGCGGCACATTCGTAACCACATCGTCGGTTAGCCAGACCTCTGCAAATATCTCAGCTACAACCATAATACAAAATCATTCGACAAATATTAAATCAATATCGGTAATTACTACTATTTACGATCAATCGTGGAATCTTTTGGTAACAAACGTAAGTAATCCCATCTCTTTGCTTACCGGTAAAGATAGTTCGTACATGTACAACTACAAAATTACCAATCCTTCATTGTGGTCACTGTCAAATCCGTACCTTTACCATATAAAAACTCAAATTGTTGATAATACTAAAATTCTGGATAACTTCACGACTACATTCGGGATTCGAACGATAACCCTGAATCCAACCACAGGCTTTTGGTTAAACAATACAAACATAAAATTGCATGGTGTGTGTATGCATCATGATTTGGGAAGTTTAGGTGCAGCTCAGAATTATCGGGCATTGGAACGACAGGTAGAGGTATTAAAATCGTTTGGATGCAACGCCATTCGCACATCCCACAACCCTCCTACTCCTGAACTGCTCGAAATATGTGACAGATTAGGATTGGTAGTTATGGATGAAGCATTCGATTGTTGGGAATGGGGAAAAACCACCAACGATTACGGCAAGTATTTCGACACATGGGCTCAAAAGGATGTTCAGGATTGGATACGACGCGACCGAAACCATCCAAGTGTAGTGATGTGGAGCATTGGCAATGAGATTCCTCAACAAACAGATGCTACTGGATATACCATTGCTCTGAATTTAATTAAATGGGTTCACACCGATGATACAACACGACCAATCACTCAGGCCTTAAACAATCAGTCTCTTCTGGGACCACTTATGGATATTGTCGGATATAATTATGCTTCCGGCGGTACGTATGACAACGATCATAAAAACAATCCGAATTGGGTAATTATGGGTAGCGAAACATCTTCGGCAGTCAGAACACGTGGCGTTTATCATTTACCAACTACTCAGAATATTCTCACTTCCACGGATATGCAATGTTCTAATTACGACAACTCAGTAGTTGGATGGGGACATAGTGCTGAAGATGCATGGGAGTTTGACAAAGCAAGAGCCTTTGTTGTAGGTCAATTTATCTGGACGGGCTTTGATTATATCGGGGAACCAACTCCATACGGCTGGCCGGCTAAAAGTTCGTATTTTGGTGTTGTAGACATGTGTGGATTTCCTAAAGACATTTATTACTTTTATCAAAGTCAGTGGACTTCAAAGCCAATGGTACATCTCTTGCCACACTGGAACTGGGATTCAGGCAATACAATTCCTGTCTGGGCTTATTCTAATTGCGATAGTGTTTCATTATCACTAAACGGAACAATAATCAGTACTCAAATAAATAAAACGGCGAAACCATACCACATTGAATGGAAAATACCTTTTGTTGCAGGAAAAGTTATAGCTTATGCCTACAAATATGGCGTTGTTGCGGCAACCGATAGCATTGTAACTGCCGGAAATGCTGCAAAAGTTGAATTAAAAACCGATCGCAACGTTATTCAAGCCGATGGCAAGGATCAGGCATTTATTGAAACTAACATTCTTGATGCGAAGGGAACATTAGTTCCTGATGCTGTAAATCAGGTAAGTTATACATTATCAGGTCCAGGAAAAATAGTAGGTGTGGATAATGGTAATCCACTTAGCCTTGAATCTTTTAAAGGATCAACCCGACAGGCATTCAACGGAAAGTGTCTGGCTATTGTTCAGTCGACCGGCACTGAGGGAATGATTACGGTAACTGCTACAACTCCACCGGTTTTAAACAATATTGCATTACAAAAACCGTCCAATGCTGATTCGGAAGATATTTACGTCTTGAAAAATATTGCTTTAGGCAAAACAGCCACTGCCGATACTTATCAACCTGATAATCCTACAGCTTCAGGTAATGACGGAAATACTTCATCGAGGTGGTGTGCTATTGATGGCAATACAGGACATTGGTGGAAAGTTGATTTGGGTAAAGTTAGCGCAATTACAGGTTCCGAAATAATGTGGGAGCGCACAAATGCTTACCAATATAAAATTGAGACTTCGATTGATAATACTGTGTGGAAATTAGTTGTTAACAAAGCAGCTAATACCAGTTCAGCTCAAATTATGGATGATAATTTTACCGATAATGCGAGATATGTTCGTATAACCATTACCGGTGGTGTCGGTAGCAGTTGGGCAAGTTTCTTCGAATTTAAATTATTTGATGGGACCAATTCAATTTCAGACCAGAAAAAAGTTGCTTCGAATGGAAACGATGGAAATGTCGGTTCGTATTGGAGTGCAGCCGATGGAAATGCCGGACATTCCTGGGCTGTAGATTTGGGATCTACCTACAACATTACCAAAAGCCAGATAGTGTGGCAAAATTCCGGAAACGCCTATAAATATAAAATTGAAACTTCGTCTGACAGTTTAATCTGGAATTTAAACATCAATCAAACTGGCAACACCAATACTCAACAAATTCAAACCGACAGTTTCAACGTTGCAGCAAGATATGTAAGGATTACTATTACAGGCGGTACCAGCACTGCCTATAAGGCTGGCTTCTCGGAATTCAGAGTATTCGATGGATCAGCCACAACTATCAATCAGGCATCGGTAACAATTAATTGCGTGAAACCGGTTTGTGTAAATTGCCAGATTGACAGCGTTACAGCAAAACCATGGATAAACAAAAATGCTTCAGGCTGGCAACAAACGGATAAAGCGTTAATGATTCCGGGTGGCAACGTATCGTTCAGTACATTATCCTCCGATTCAACTACCTGGCAATGGGCAGGTCCAAACGGATTTACATCCGCAACAGCCGGGATTAATCTGATGAATGTTCAGCCAACAGATTCAGGAACATATGTGGCAACTCATGGAAATACAGCGGTAATCTTTAAATTAATGCTTACAGACAATACCGGAATAAATAACATAAAAAACACAGGTGATAATGCTATTTTATATCCGAATCCTTCGAGTGATGGAATATTAAATGTGATTAACTGTAAAAACAGAACAATTTCTATATATAATCTCGAAGGCAAAAATGTTTATAATTCTTTTATTCGCAGGGATTCGCAGGTTTTAGATCTCTCATCCTTGTCCAAAGGGGCTTTCATTGCAAAACTAAAATCTGAAAAAGCAATTGCATATAAAAAAATTATTTTATCAGATTAATGGTTGATTTAAACGTTAAATACCGTTTTAAAAAATTGGTTAATATGAGCTGAATGTCACATATTTAGTTGAAAGTGATTTAGTAAAAATATAATTGGCAATAAATAAGTCGTAATTAAATGAAAAATATACTTACAATGGCAGCCATAAGTGGAATGCTGGCTGTAATACTGGGAGCTTTTGGAGCACATATTCTTAAGAATATGATTAGTCCCGAAATGTTAGATGTATATAAGACAGGTAATCAATACCATTTCTATCATACTTTTGCACTTTTGGCCGTAGGAATTTTGATGAAATTCGGTTCATCGAAAGCATTAAACTGGTCGGCATATCTTTTCGCAACCGGAATAGTTCTGTTTTCAGGTTCACTTTATATTTTGGCTTTTTCAGGAATTAAAATTCTGGGGATGATCACACCTTTCGGTGGTGTTTTATGGATTGTCGCCTGGATTTTATTGGCAGTTCATTGTAGTAAATCTAAACCAACAAAAAAGGAGAACACGTAGACTTTTCCATTAATTTCTTACCCGGAAAGCCTGTCGAAAAACCGACAGGCTTTCTGCTTTACAGACGGCTGATATTTATTCAAAAATATAGGACAAATAGGAGTGACAATTTTAAATTTTCTCATTTATAAATATAAAAACGTTACAAATAACTATAATTGGAAGTTTACGAACTTAATATAACAATCTTTGTTGAAAAAGGAGAAACCTTTTGAATAATTCTGTTGTATATTTGTGTATTTCAATTGTCTTTCTTAACAGTTAAAATACTGGTTCGCTGGAATTTATTAATTTATTTGAGAAAATTGAACTAGCTAAATATATTAATTTAAATCCAACGAAAATGACTGAATTTGTTAGTAATGTGTTTTTCAGAATGTGGTATTGGTATATCAGCAAAATTGACAAAAAAGCAGAAGTTATTTTTATGAATTATGGTTATTCGAAAGATAATCATGAAATTTCCCTTGAAGAACCCGATAAAATAAACAAATACCCGGTACAGCTATATGATTTTGTGGCAAATAGCATAGATCTTAAAGGGAAAGACCTGCTCGAAGTGGGTTGTGGTCGTGGTGGTGGACTCTCTTATATTAACCGTTATTTGAAACCCAAAACGGCTACAGGCATTGATTTGAATAATAAAGCCATTAGTTTCTGTCAAAAAAATTATAAAGATATTACTTTCATGCAGGGTAATGCACAGTTATTAAAATTCGAAAATTTCTCTTTTGATGTTGTAATTAATGTGGAATCTTCTCACCGCTATGCTCAGATTGATAAATTTTTGGAAGAAGTACACCGGGTTTTAAGACCCGGCGGACATTTGATTTTTACAGATTTCAGGCTTAAACATGAAATTGAAAAACTCGATAATCAATTTGTAAAAGCAAAATTAAAAGTTCTTAGAAACGAAAAGATAACAAAAAATGTGCTGGAGGCATTGAAACTATCATCACCAAAAACCGAAGACTTAGTTCGTCGTTTAACTCCAAAAATAGTGCATGGTATTGGTAAGAAATTCGCAGCAACCGAAGGAACTCCTACTTTCAAAAAATTTGCAACAAATGAATATGAGTACCTATTTTATGTTTTGATCAAATAACGTACAATCAATTTATACATAGCATACATATTTATGCAGGGATTTGTATATTTCAATAAAATACAATCTTCAAATACCTTTACATTTTGGTTTGAAACAACACTAATCGGATTATACACCTAAATAATACCACTTAATTTGAGCAGGGCAGAACAATGACAGACTGACATTTTCAACCAACATTTCCTTTAAAATTATAATTTGTTTAAGCTTGACGAAATCCGTCAGGCTTTTTTGTAATTCCAATTGTAGAAATTATTTAAAATTATTTTCATTGAATATAGAGATAAATACATATATTTGCAAACCATTTTAATTCATATTTGACATAAATAATTAACAAAATACTGCTTTGAAAAACTGTCCCAATTGCCACGAAGAAACAGAAGATAATTTTGAAGTTTGCTGGAATTGTAATTTTAATCTGGCTGAGAATAAAGTGATTGAATTTGAAGATCCTGCAATTAATGGAACCCGAAAAATTAATTGTTTGCGATGCGGTATACCAATGATATATTCCGGGAATTATAAATTTCACGAAGGTACACGGCTTGGTATTCTCGGGAACTTAATGGAAGTCTTTGTCAATCGGGAATCATTTGATTTATATCTTTGTCCTGATTGTGGCAAGGTTGAATTTTTTACTACTCAAACAAATCCTTAAATAAAAAGCTTAAAATCGCAAATTAAATTTTTAATAAACATTCTAATACAAAAACATCATGAAAAAATCAGTTGTTATTTTTTTTCTATTATTGCCTTTAAGTTGGGCATTTGCTCAAAATTTAAAACCCTACGTGATTGGATTTGAAACAACAGAACCGGTGGCTGTTATTCAGCAAAAAGTAACCACACTATTGGATCAAAACGGAATGAAAGTAATCGGGCAATATCAGCCTGCCAACGATAAAAACCGTGCTGTCATTGTTTTTACATCTTCCGAGTTGGAAAATTCCATTAAAAAAATCGGTGGATTAACCGGATTCGCTGCAGTTTTACGCGTAGGAATTACCAACGAAAACGGCAAAACGGTAGTTTCCTACACCAATCCTCAATATTGGGGATGCCTACTTCAGAGCCGATTTTGATAACGTGGCCGGCAACTACGCTGCGCTCACGTTGAAATTGGAAAAGACCATGAAAGCATTGGGCACTTTTGTGGGGAAACCCTATGGTTCAAAAGCCGGTATAGCCGCAAAAGATCTACGCAAATACCATTACATGATGGCCATGCCCTATTTCGAAGATGTGGTGACACTCGGTAGTTTTAATTCATATGCATCTGCCTTAAACACAATTGATGCCAACCTCAAAAAAGGAGTACCGAATGTAAAACTAGTCTCTAAAGTTACTATTCCCGGTAAAGATCTGACACTTTATTGCTTTGCTCTTTCAGGCGAAAAAGGTGAGAGCAAATTTCTTCCCATTATCGATATCACCCAACCAAAACAAACCGCTTTTCTGCCTTACGAAGTCTTGGTTTCAGGCAATAAAGTGCTTATGCTTCATGGACGGTATCGCATTGCACTTTCTTTCCCCGATTTGACTATGGTTACTTTTACCAAAATAATGTCCGCACCTGGCGATATTGAAACCCTGTTAAAACAGGTTGTGAAATAACTGAATCGTTATTTAACTTCATATAATTTTTATGTGAATTGTGCCAATAAAATTTAGAAAAATGATGAGAAAAAATTTATTAGTTGCAACATTAATAACTATAATTCAAGTTATTAATGTTGCTGCACAGCAAAAATCGGGGAATCCGCAAGATAATTTACCTGCTAACATCAGTCGTATAACTCAGTTTGGCGAGCGGGCTGACTTTTCGCACGATGGGAAAAAAATTTTATTTGTCGGGAAAACATACGGCGATGTTTTTGAAGTAGAATTATCAACCGGTAAAATCTCCTTGATAACCGGTCACTTTTACCATGGCGGTTTTACCAGAGCGCTTTATCTGGCAAATGATGATGTTTTGCTCGCTGGATGTACAAGCTTTGATGCCGCAAATCCTCACGTTAACCGGCAGATAAAAGCGGAACTCTGGGTATTGGATAAGAGTTACACAAAACCACCCATGAGACTGGGAACCAAATGCAGCGAAGGTCCAGCCGTATCGCGAAAAAACATGAAAATTGCGTGGACTGTTGCGCAAAATCAATATCCTGACAGTCTCAAAGCGGGTCAGAATCTTTTTTATATGGCCGATATTGTGTACGAAAATGGAATACCCAAATTATCGAATAAAAAAGTTATACTTGATAATTTAAAAACCGAA
>JAQTOL010000044.1 GCA_028748945.1 Paludibacter sp. | reverse complement strand
TTGTTGTATAAAAACCGGTAAACAGTTTTTGATTCGATTACATTCAACACTTCTTCCACCGGAACATTCTTCATGTCCAGTGTCAGGGAAGTAGTTTGTGCAAATGTTTTGGATGACATTAATTGCAGTATCATACACACAATTAATACGGGTAAGATTTTCACTAGCCGAAATCCACTTTTCTTTTCGGGGAGTAGAGAGAGTTCTTTTCCTGATGATGATTTCATATACATTTAAAGTTAATTATTATAATTTAAAGATTGTATTTTCCTAGAATGGTTATGAGTGAGATGTTACTGAAAGATTAACATAATCACGGCGGATATTCAGTATACAAGTTCATTGGCCTATTAATTTAAATATTTTTAATGTGTTAATCCAAATTGGTAAAACTCTGTTGTAGTTTCCTTCTGTATGTAAGACGTTTCAAAAAAAAAACCCCACATAAGAAATCATATCATTTTTGAATTTCTTATGGGGGGAGCCCTTTTTGCCTTTTTATTTTATTTTGCTTTGTATACCTCTATCTTATCTTTCGTAAATTTATTTTCATCATTCTTCTCCCGACCAATTCTTTTATACTGAATTGGCGCGGACATTTTAAGCAACCGGAGAATTTCATCCAAAGATTCACCTTCAAAGGTAGCACGATATAACTGATGACTCACTACCGGATCTTTCACCTCAATATCAACGTTAAATGTCCGCCCAATCCTTTTGAAAACATCTTCGAGCGGTTCATCCCTAAATGCTAAGATTCCATCTTTCCATTCGGTCCATAGTCGTGCATTGGTTTGAATTATTTTGTAGGTGCCTGAAAGGGAATTCAATACTACACGTTGGTTTGGTTGAAGTTTTTCTTTTGGGTTGCCGTAAATACTGACATCTACTTTTCCAACTAATAATGTGACTGCAGTAATTGTGTCATTAGCATAGGCTTCAACATTAAACTGAGTACCTGTTGCCCGGACATTAACATTCTTGGTTTCCACGACAAAGGGATGTTTTTTATCAGAATGCACTTTAAAGAAGGCTTCACCCGACAAATACACGTTGCGTTCAGTATTTGCAAATACTACCGGATATTTCAGTCTGCTACCAGAATTCAACCACACAATTGAACCATCCGGTAAATCCACTTTTGATGTAACTCCGAGTGGTGAAATAATTTCCTGAAAAGCAATTACTACCGGTTTTGAAGATTGATTGTAAAATAAATAACCAGTTGCCAACATAAGCGGAAGAACGATGATAGCAGCCACACGTTGCCACCAGATCAATACTGGTTTTAGACTTCGGCTCTTTGTATTTATTCTTTCCTTCACTTTAAGTTCCGCCATTTTAACATCAATTTCATCCGGATTAAATACGGGATGAGCTGCTTGCCAAATATTTCTAAGTTGATTGAAATAGGCCTTGTTTTCTGCATTGTCATTAAACCATGCAGTCAATATATTTTTTTCTTCGAGAGAGATATTCTCCGAAAGTAGTTTGGCGATTAATTCTTCTATTTTATATTTCTGTTGCATTTCTGTTACGTTTCTATTACTTCTTACTCTGATATGACGTTTAATAAACCATTAACCACATCCAATTTAAGTTTATTAACATTTTAAAAGTATAAAAACTAGTATGAAAAAATCTTTCAGGTATTTCCTTAGCAAACCGATAGCTTTTCCTATTCTCACTTCAACGGTTCGTTCCGAAACTTCAAGTTGCTGTGCAATTTCTTTATATTTCAGTCCTTCGAATCTGTTTAGTTCGAAAGCAACCCGGCAAACTTCAGGAAGTTTCTTTAATGCTATATCCAAATGGTCATGTAAATCGGTGTATAAAATATAATTTTCAGTCTGCGAATCATCTATATCACCGAATACTCCGGAATAAGATTCGTGTATGCGGATTACCTGCTGGTGTCGTAATTCGTCAAGGCAACCGTTTTTGACCGACTTCAGCAAAAAAGATTTAAGGGAGGTGTTGATTTCAAGTTCTTCCCTTTCAGACCAGAGTTTAAAGAGAACATTCTGCACTATATCCTCACAACGGTCCTTATCTCGCAGATAGTTTCCTCCAAATAAAACCATATCCAGATAATACTTCCTAAACAACATAGAGAAAGCCTCTTTATTTCCCTGTTTCAATTCTCTAAGTAAATATTGTTCTTCAATCATAATATTGCTCCGGATTGATAAAACTGAATCAATAAAATCCGTCCGGATTTTCTGTTGGAAGTCAGGATCTATTCGTTTTATTCGGGTACAAATCTATAAATTATTTTTGATTTTGCATTTTACTTCAGATTTATTTACATACAGTTATTCGTAAAATATCTGATTCTATCTTTTAAATCGTTTAATTCAAGCCTATATCGGGAAATTATCCTTTTAAATATTTATATGAAAAGTCGATCTTATAAGTGTTTTGAAAAGTCGTCAAATGCATATAACGAAATTTATTAAAGCCTGTTCAGGATAAATATTCTTTAAAATAATACCACCAGAACTATCAAATAAAATAAATTGGATATTTTTAATTGATTCAAGAAGATTATCTTATTAACGGAGTTCATTTAATTTGCATCAGGGAATTTTCCTTATGACAGAATTTTATTAAATCGGGGAAAAAGAGGGCGAAATCAGTTTCAAGTTCATGGTGGTGTTGCACTAAAAAAGCGATGGTTTTTTCCGGATCGATAGCCGGAATCTTATAATTCGACATGATTTCCAATGAATCTTTCAATCCATCCAAGCTCCCATATTTTTTCAACCGGTTCGTACCGACAAAGTGAAATACAAATCTCTGTACCTTTACAGGCAAATGTCTGTAATTCAACAATGCGAAAAAATAAAATTGAAAAGCAAAGACATTCAACGATCTGGAAGTATAATGGTTAAACCGGGCAGCTAAAAAATAATCGAAATACATATCCGTTATAATACCCGAATAACGTCCGAAAGCCGGTCTCAAAAACACTTTCACTTTCAGTACCACCGGATGCGAATCGGTATATTCATCGATCTTGCGGTGAAGTAAGATGCCCCTTCGGATACCGGATGGATAATCATTAAAACGGCTGCCTTTTACAAAGTCCCCTATAAAATTTCCGATCTGAGTCCTGTGATTACCTCCCGATAAAAAAATATGTGCTAAATAATTCAATCTGTTCTTTCTTTTTTATTGAAATAAAATAACAAACGCGTCGGAGTTCAGTCCAGCGCGGTTACAGGTAATGACGGCTAATTTATGCTGTACAATTAATATTGATTTGCGACTTAGTGCCTTTGCGTGCAAATAGTAATCCTTTAATAGATTACTCTTTGATGGAGAGGTTCAATACTTATTAATTGCATTCTCCTTCGGGTGTGCAGAATTGCCCATCAATCATCTCTATGGCCGGTTGAGGATTATCTTTTCTCCAACCGTCAAATGCCTTCTCCATTGTTTCGAGAAATACCTTACTGTCCTGCGCTCCGGTTACCGCCAGTTTATTATCAAACAGAAAAAACGGTACGCCTCTGACTCCTAATTGACGTGCTTCGTAGATATCTTTCCGTACATCTTCGGCATACTTATCACTTTCTAAAGTTGATTTTAATTCATCAGCATCCAATCCGATTTCAACTCCCATCTGGATAAGTGTGGGAATATCGTCAAAGTTTTTTCCATCAGTGAAATATGCTTTAAATAAACTTTCTTCCGCCCTATCCTGCAAACCGTGTTGTTTTGCCATATGGGAAAAACGGTGCGCATTAAATGAATTTGCCGGAATGGCCTTATCAAAGTTGTAAACCAGTCCATACTGTCTGGCCGAAGTTGTCACCTTATCATTGTATTCTTTGGCTTTTTCAATGCTTATTTCCATAAGGTCCGACAGAATCTCATGAATACTTTTGTCGGGTGCTGTTATCATTTCGGGTGAAAGCTGGAAACTTTTCCAACTAATTTCAATATCCGCAGCTTCATTGAATTGTGATAAGGCTGTTTCAAATTTTCGTTTACCCATATAACAGTACGGGCACATAACATCACTCCAGATTTCAACTTTCATTTTATTTTTTGTCAGCATATTATTTTGATTTTTATTTTATTCGGGTTATTAACAGGTTTCGAATCCAGTTGCACTAAAACAACCTGAGAATTGGAAAGTTTTTCCGGGTGGATTTTCTTTTTATACTTTATGATATCTGAAGTACACAACAAATTTCAATTAACAGAAAGTTCCATTTTATCGGTACCAGGCTTTACACGCTTTATTAAGAATACTTCAGGGACAATAAATCTTCCCGGATGACAGATATCAAACATGTGAATCATGTAACTTTTTTCACGAATTATATAAGTCTTATCTGCTTAAATCAGACGTACTTTGCATATTGATAAAAATTATTCATTCATAAAAAACAATTCTATGAAAAAGCTTATAATCTCCCTGTTTGTTGTTTTTCTGTTTATCGGATGTACCGTGGTATCTGTGCCAACCTGTGAACAAAATCAAACCTTCACCATGGAGTTTACAAACGGCACAAACAGTCCGTACGATTTATATATCAATGATCAATATCAACAGGTTATTAACGCAAGATCTAAAGCAACATACGATATACCTTCCGGATACTGGAGTGCCGAAGTAGTACAAATATCAGGTTATACATTGTATCCTACCGATGTTTTTTACAGTAATACATACGAATCGTGTACCAATTACTATATCGTTTTTTAATCGGATAGTCCTGTCTCTAAAGCATTCAACCGAACCATCACTTTACCCGGCCTCCGCAAACCCTGGTTTTACGGTAGTAGTCTTCATCGAGACTGCTTACAATAACCCCCTTTGATGTGGAAGCATGCAGGAATTTATTATCTTTCAGATAAATACCCACGTGATTGATCCTCGATTTAGCTTTTGATTTTCCGGCGGTATTAAAAAAAACCAGATCGCCTTCTTTCAGCCGGCTTATACTTATTCGTCTGCAGTTTTTTTTCAGCATGTCTGCCGAATTCCGTTCCAGAATTTTAGCATAAACGGTTTTATAAACGGAATATACCAGAAACGAGCAGTCCGTTCCTTTGCGGGACTTACCACCATCCACGTGCGGAACATGTAACCATGAGGCAGCTTCTTTGTATAGTGCAAAATTATCTTTCCTTTCTTTATTCAGTCCCAGGGTTTCATAGACCTCTTTACTTTGTCTTTTTTCTATAAGCCGCGTAGGGCTGCAACTGAAAAACAGAATTGTAAGACTCAATATTAGTATAGCCCGGAACAGTATCGATTTCCGTACCGGGACTTTCATTCCATCTGTATCAACTGTTATCATTTTACTTTTTGCTTCCGGAACATATATTAAAAACCGGGATCTATCATAACTCCCGGCTAAGGATGCAGGTTATTCCATCTTCAGGGTCTCCGGCAGAACCGTTGTCACAGAATTATTCTTTTTCCGAAAGTTTATCTAACATCTTAATTCTGACATCCATTTGATGTAAAATTGTTTTATCGTAATCATTTTCTTTATCTCCCCATTTATTTATGATAATAAATAATTCAATCATAAAGAAGAACATAAAAAGTAATATCCACACGAACATAGCAATTGGCGACGACAATAAAATATCAAATAACGTTTTCAATTCATTCAGAAATCCAACTTTCGATTTAATGTCATTTTCTAATAATTGCTGGATATTCAGTTTGTCATTCTCTTTTTTAATTTTTTGTTCTCTTAAATTTTTCAGAATCTTATCTACCTGCGGAATTAACTCCGTCTTTGGATTCAATGTATTTTGAATACTAACTTGTTTTCCTACTAGAATCAACTTTTTTGTCACACTATCCCTTTTGTATTCATTGATTGATGTAGGTGCCGATATCATTGGTTTTTTACTTACTTCCAGCAACAAAGCAGTTCTTTCACTTTCCTTTTTTACAATTTCACTATCCAGTTGTTGAATCTGATTACTCAGTTCAAGGGTTTTTTCGGGCATGATTTTGTTCACCTCTTTCTGGATGTTGGTAATTTTTTCTTTCTCCACATCTTCTTTAAAAATCACCTGGTCCAAAATTACAGATCCGATAATCGCCATAACCACACCGATCAGTATTCTAAATATCATGGCGAAAAGATTTCTGCGTAACGACAAAATAATTTGCCGTTCAATCTGGATGATAATAAAAATCATCACCAAAGCTCCAATGGAAGAAACAAGGGCATTGCCATGTAAATAGCGTTGTGTAAAGGCAAATCCAATGAAACCCCAGATTGTAGAAATGATCAATAACGCAGAGAGATACTTTTTAACTGTTTTGGCAGATGCTTCACTGGAATTTTTTATGATGGCATAATTGTGTCCGGTCAGAAAACATCCGAATTTTATCCATATATCTTTCATGTCTGTCAGATTTTTTTATTCAGTACATTCGATTGAGTAATAGCCGATAACCCACGCATAAATCCACGTTGATAGGATAGGATGATTCGTTGGGTCATACTGTTTGTATCCTCCATTTCTTTTTTAATTTCCTGAACTTTCGCCACATGCTCCAAAACCATTTCTTTGCGGGTTTTCAGTTCTTCAACCAGATCAATTAAACCGGCTCGGCTTCTCGAACTGATATGAAAGTCCAGTTCTTTCATTAAATCTTCGTAATAGGTATTGACTTTCTGAATCACGATTTGTAAGTCGAGTTTGATCAGTTTGATATTATCCTTTTTATAACTGTCATCAGGGCTGGTTAAAGCATCATTGTACCCCCTCGATTCGTAATCAGCCTGCAGGAATTCATAGATTAATTCTATGCCTTTTGATTCTAACGGATATTTTGAATCCTGTTGGTTATCTGATGGATCACCATCCTCTATAAATACATCTTTGGGAATTTCCAGAGATTGATTGTTATTATCAGAACCGCTTGTCTGAAGTTGATTTTTTTTGAAAAAGTCGAACAGTCCCATTGCATTGATTATTAAAATGTTATTTTATATATTTTATCGGCACTTTATACAGATTATGTCCTTTCTGATGACAGGTACTGCAGAGTGTAATCATTAAAGAATCAGCGTATTCCCATGGATTTTTGAATACTTTCAATGTTTCCGAAAACTGATATTGGCGGTGATGTACCTGCAATTTAATTTCCGAATGACAAATAACACATTTATAATGATCCCTTTCCAAAATTTCCTTTCTCCTTGCTTTCCATCGCGGGTCAAATAATGAAGCACCATATCCATCATGATTTAACGTAGTTTCATCAGCTTTAATTGTATCAAAATTGAGATTCATATCCTTTTTAATTATAATTAGTTGTTTCATAAATTCAAACAGAAAAAAGGGATGAAGTTATTTGTTCGAATAATATCTAAAGTTGCACCCTGCTTTTAACTTATCCTTTTACCTTCAGATTTGGTTCATGCAATCCTCGGATATTTCAGGACTTCGCTTTGCTCAGTTCTTAAGCTATCCTGTGTGTGCTATTTTACAAACCCGGACGAAATAAGCGAACAGACAATTATTTAGTAACGTCCGGAGGAACGATATAGGTATGATTCAAAAAGTATTTTATACGAGTGTCCATATGTTTCAGCAGCTCCTTTTTAATCTCTGTGAGCATTTCAGGAGTAAACGATCGTTTATCTTCGGGCATTTTAAAGTCCTTTAATTGTGTAACCAGATTTCCTCCAAGATTATAATACTCCATCAGTTTATTTGTTTCGGCACGGTATATATTAAAGTCGATGGTAGTATACGGACCGTGCAAAGGACCACGGCTGTAGAATCCACTGCTATTTTCCGGAATACGAAGATTCATTTCCGAAGGTATGGTTGTATTTGAAACGACAACGATAAAATCGTAACCGGCTCTCATACCATCATACCAACGTTTAAACTCCTTGCTTCGTCCCCAGAATGAAATTGCATGCTTTCGGATAGAATCCGGAACTTTCACAATTGTCACATCGTAATTTGTCGACATCCAACCGACCAGTTTGTCTTGAACGTAGTTTGCCAGAGGAATATCAAGATGCAAAGTATCCGTAAAGTTGGTAAATGCAGTGGTACCAAGATGCTGATGCACAATTGTTGTATCCTCCATCGAGAGTAAAGCTATTTTTTTTGTTTGAGACTGCACACTTGCACTAAACGAAATTATGAAAATGAAAATGAAACTTTTTTTAACCGATTTACAATTTCTCATTGGACAGCATTTATTAAATGTTTATTAATTGGATTTCTACTAAAAAGCCCTTGTCCCGGAATCTACCGGCACAAGGGACATTGAGTGATACGGACTTTTATTCTTCTATTTGTTCCGTGTAGGTCTTACTTAGTATTCTGTCTGTAATTTTACAATAAGCCCAGGGATAATAGATTCCCAGTGTAATAATGGTTAGCAGCAATTGGCCCCATAGAAACAGAAAGTCTTTGCCTGCTTCCAGGTCATAACCAAATCTTTTTCTGCTGCTTTCGGATACCGCGAAAGTTTTCTCCATAAAGTATTTATACAAGCGTAATCCGGCTAAGGGATAAAAAATACCAACCGTAATAATGGACAGGAATATCTCCAACAATAATTTTCCGCATGAATTCCAGAATTTGGTTTCCCAACGAATGGTATAGTCCCGGAACTTAACATTCACCATCCATTTGTAAACATAATACATGTAAGGGATCATTATAGTATAGATTAGCACGTTTGCATATAAACTGACTGATGTTGTATCTGATCGACCGTTTTTGACCTGAATATATACCATGAAAATAATAAACGCCAGTATAGGAAGAAACATAGTGAAAAACAATATTTTAAACAGTTTCCCTGCCGTTCCTACAAATGTCAGATTATCCGAATCGTGCGCTGTATTATCAACAAAGAATTTATGCATTTTAGTAAAAAACCAGGGGGAATAAATTCCCAGGGTAATAATGGTTAAGAGTAGTCCGGGTATAAACTTAGCCATAAACTGACCAAAAGTTCCTCCGAAAACAAACGATTTCCCTTTAAATTCAATACCTTCGATAATTAATTTAAGCATATAAAAAATGATTGCATAGGCTATGATTAACAACAAAATCAGTATGCCATAAAACAGCAATAACCCGGACGGATTAGCCGGTTGAATAAAGTCTTTGACTTTCAGACTAAGAATTACATAAGGGACGATAAATAACACCAGAAAGGTGATCCATACCGGCAAAAGCTTTTGAGCTGTCAAATTGAATTTAAAGTAATCTTTCATTGTTTTTTTAAATTTAAAATTAGTATTTAGAAAATGATTTATTGTCAATTTTATTTTTCGGGCTGTCTTTATCACTCCTGCTGCTGCACAATTGCATCCTGTAGCAGAATTAAAGACAAAACCATTATCTGATATTGTTTTTTCTCCTTTCTTCTTCTCCCCCGGTTTGCCCCCGATAGCCCCGATAACTATCGTTACAAACGAGGGGGAGGTTGGTTGCACCCACCTACTGCATCCAAACTTTTCTTATTTATCAAAAACACTTCTGGCACGACTGACTTTTGTTATAAACAACTTACTCGTTATCTGTAAAGACAAGGCCCTTGTTTGTTCCTATCCATTTGTTTCCTTTTTTATCATTCACCAATTTAAAAATCGCACTCCCATCGGGGATAGTTGAATTATTTACATCGAATATAGACCATTTATCTCCTTCAATCCGAACCAGACCACCTGAATGCATACAAAGCCATACGATATTATTATCAACAACTATTTTCCATACCGTCATATCCGGCAATCCCGAATTGGAAGTATCATAAAGTGTCCAGTTTCCTGAGGTATCTATTTTTGCTAATCCACCTTGCTGTTTGCGCATATTCATAGCTATCCATATATTTCCTATACTATCGCCCTGAATGCTTGCAACACTGTTGCTGGGTAAAGGGGAATTATTTGTATTATAAATTGTCCAATTATCATTCACAATCTTTACAACTCCCGAATCGGTTGCAATCCATTGAATATAATTTTTATCAATAAAAAGTTCTTTTACATTAAATGAAGGCAAAGGACAGTTTTTTGGTGCTGATTGGACAAAAGAATCATTTTCGTTTCTAATCAATCCTGTATATGTGCAAAACCACAAAATACCATTTCGGTCTATAGAGATATCATTTACATTTCTTAATGATTTCATTATGCTATCCTGTTTCAATAATGGGTAAATACTATCCAGGTTCATCCAGTTTTTTCCATCGTACCGGAATAACTTTTGAGAAGCATCAACCCATACTCTGTCCTGATTATCTATTTTTAGATTTGTTGTCCAAACCAATCCGGTATTATTCACGGGGAAAGCAGTATTTCTTTCGTCAAAGATTGTCCAACTATCGTTTTCAATACGTACAACTCCATAATCGGTGCAAAACCAGACAACTCCTTTACTATCTACATCCACCGAACGGACAAAGTTATTTGGCATCATGGAGTTAGAAAAATTATACAATTTCCATATCGCTTTTGATCGCTTATCTCTAAAAATTTCCGGTGTATTTGTTGTATTATGATTCTTCAGTTTATCAGTGTTTCTTATATAAGGTTGAACTTTATCAGTAATAAAATGCCACCCACGGAATCTATTCAAACCAAGGCGTTTCACTGTAATACTTTTATCTTCCATGAATTCTATTTGCACCAGAGCCGAAACTTTACTTTTAATACTATTCCAGTGAAGACCGCTATCAATAGATTGCTTAAGATTTAAACTTTTAGACTTATAATTAGTTTTATCCAAAAGGCTCAACAAACATGAATTACCTAAACTATCAACCAGAATTTGTAATGAGAGGATACCATGTATATGCTTTATGACTTTTTCATCAAATCCCCCGGTAATTACTTGTATCAATACTTCATCACTCACTCTGGCTATAGTAGTATCATTTTCCATACTAAACATATCCGTATTACAACCACTATATTTTTCCGGAAATATCATTTGAGCTTTTGCTGTCAGAGCAATTGCCATGAATAACATGAGCAATAAATTTCTAATCATATTTATTTTAGTTTTTGTCATTTACTTAAAGTTGATATTACCCACGCGTCGCACAATTGCATCGTGTGGCAACACTTGAATTGTTATTACTTTACTCCCACACAATGCAATCGTGCGGAAGCGGAAGAGCTTTTCACTTTTTAAATTCTGTTTTACAGTCCTCGCAGTAATATGTATTTGTTATATTTTTAAATGGAATAAAGACGAATAGAGACAATAGCATAAAGAATATTTTCTTTGACTTTTTTAGACCTAAACCAAACCTGATATTTTCGGAATTACATTCCGGGCATCTTAGTTCATTGGTATTGGAATGTGCCTTAAGAATTTCTGAAGCTTTTATGCTGTCTTTTTCATCAATCATTATCTGAACACCGGACCCTATTATTCCACTATAATGTGGCATTAAGGAGGCGAAATTTTCATTCGTCAAAAAGCAATTGATTTCCTCATTTTCTAACATATGCTTCATCATATTAGCTTCTATCGAAGAATTGCATGTTGTAAGTCGTATAATTTTCATAGTTAAATTTACAGGATCGTAGTTTTCTCTTCTGCCCCTCGTTCGCTAATAATAAAAAAAATCTATTTCATTTATCCGTTTAAAAACGATTTATCAATTACCTTCTCCCCCGGATAACCCCGATAGCTATCGGGAGAAGCAAACGAGGGGGAGGTTGGCCAGCCAGTGCCCAGGCGTATGATATGGGGTTGTTTTTTTCAATTTGTGTTATTTTTATGTCGAACAAAATCAACTAATTCATTTTCTTTGTCCCAATTCGTTCTGATTTCGCCAATGTTTATAATCGCAAATTGTGTCAAAATGGAATCGCTAATAATATCACGTTTTTTATTATCAGTCAATGACGAAATTAGGGCATGTAGGGTCTGGAAGATTCCCGAAGGAATTCCCCACCAGCCTAGTAATGCTGTTGAAATCATTGCATCTTTTCTTTTCTTTTGAGCACAAGTCGGGCATAGGATTACTGGAGTCTTCTTATATTGTGTAATCACCACAATACTTTTAACCTCTCGAATTATGATTCCAGTCAAAGGAGTATGGTGTTGTCCACATTCAGGACATGCCAATTTTGCAATCTTAGATTTTAATTCATTCAATTCCGCTTCAGTAAGTTCTTTGGTCTGAGACTCAATACCTATAATTAAGTTGGAGTCTAATCCACGTTTTCTTATTTCCTCTTTTAAAATTGGAACAACCTCAGGTCTTAAAGATCCTGCCTCGTTTTTCGCCAAATGCTCAATTTTGTAATCTTCAAATGATTCATAATTCTTTCTAATCTGGTCTAAATCTATTGCCATATCTTTTAAGTGTTAAGTTGTCGTTTTTTTTGATTGTCTTATCGTTTTAGTCTATAAAGAAACTGTCTCTTTTTTTTTAAAATTGCCCCATAACACCCAAATAAACTCATCCGGATATATTTCAATTCACTAGTGTCCGGTTGTTGAGCCGGGATATGTTCTGAAATACTTTA
>JAQTOL010000043.1 GCA_028748945.1 Paludibacter sp. | reverse complement strand
AAATATCTACCAGATATTGACCGCTGTAACTCATGTATTGTAATCCAAAATCTTTGAATGTAGTTACAAAATGAAGGCCGTGATGAATTTTAAGATGTGAAATGAAGATGGCATGCAGTACCACGAATTGGAACAGAACAAAAGCATAGTTTGATAGCTTCTTGTTTTTCATAAACAAAAATGCTCCCAACAGGCAGATTCCAAAGATTGCCGACTGAATTAGCAGGGGGTTAACAAACTCATACATGATGTTCTCGAAATAAGTGTACGCCGATTCATTCAGAAGTTTACTGATCCATAATCCAAACATATTGAATGCCAGATTAATAAAAGACCAGCTAAGAATAAACTGAATCAGATACCCGATATCTTTTTTTGATAATTTCTTTATAGACGGAATTTTTATTTTCATAACTGCCGGATTAAATTCTGATTTTGGGCTGCAAATTTAGTATATGCGAATTGTTTTTCAATATTTTTTTTACTATTTATTCATCTTCCAATATGCCAGTGCTTCACCTACAACAAAATTACTTCCTCCGATAAAGACAAAATCATCTGAATCAGCATCATTTATTGCTGTTGTAATCGCCTGTTCTACAGTTTTATATGCCATTCCATTTAAACCATAACTTTGGGCTTGCAGCATCATTTCTTCAGCAGGAAGTGCCCTTGGTATTTTAGCCTGTGTAAAATAATATTGGGCTTTTACGGGTAATAGTGCCAATACAGCCGACACATCTTTATCATTCACCATACCGATAATAATTCGCAATGTTTTATATTCCTGAGCTTTGAGTTGTTCGGTAACATACCGGATTCCACCAACGTTATGTCCCGTATCGCAAACAACCATAGGATTTTGCTGCAATTCCTGCCAACGACCCTGCAGACCGGTTAATTCAACCACATGTTCCAAACCTTGTTTTAAAGCTTCATCCGGAATATTGTAATTCAGCGTTCTCAATTGTTCGATGGCAGTCAGGGTGGTAACAATATTTTTTAATTGATATTTACCGTTTAAACCAACAACAAATAATTTATTATCAGATGTTTGTATATACATTTTACCATCCTGATATTTGTTGAATAAAGCAGCAAATTTTTCTTCTGCAAAATAAATGGCTGCATTTTCCTGCAAAGCTTTCTTTTCAAAAACAGGCCGTGTTTCAGGATGCATTTCTCCAATCACAACAGGCGTATTGGATTTGATAATACCTGCTTTCTCAAAGGCAATTTTTTCGAGCGTATCTCCCAGAAATTCAATATGATCGAAGCTGATATTGGTTATTACCGACAAATCCGGATAAATGATATTTGTACTATCGAGCCTCCCTCCCAGCCCGACTTCAATTATCGCTACATCAACATGACAATCAGCAAAATACTGAAAAGCCATTGCCATGGTTGCTTCAAAAAATGATGGTTCTATTTCGCTGAATAAATCCTTATGTTGTGCAACAAAGTCAACGACATACTGTTGTTCAATCATTTGGCCGTTAACCCTGATACGTTCCGCGAAATCGATCAAATGCGGTGAGGTATACAAACCTACCCGATAACCTGACTTTTGCAAAATGGCTGATAAAAAATGGGAAACTGAACCTTTACCGTTAGTCCCGGCAATATGGATGGTGCGATAGTCATTCTGGGGATTGTTCAATCCATTCATTAATCGAATGGAATTGTCAAGTCCCGGTTTATACGCAGCACCGCCAACGTGATGGAATACAGGGAGTCGGTTGTAAAGATATTCGATGGTTTTAGTATATGAATCCATGGGTTTAAAATAATTACAAGAGCTTTGTTGGTTTATTATCAATACTTTTCATATGAAACAATCTCATCCAGCGATTTTCTTTTTTTCTCTCTTTGCTTTTGCGCCGTATAGCCGATTAAGATGACGAGCATAACCCTTTTATTTTTAGGAATATCGAGTGCTTTACGGACTTTTTTTTCATCGCACCAACCAATCATGCACGAACCCAATCCTTCATCGGCAGCAGCCAGACAAATATGTGATGCAACAATTCCCAGATCGAGATGCGGATAATGCTTATTGGTAGCCCAGCCGCCTACGCTTGAAGTAAAATTGGCACTTTCTTCTATTAATACCAGTTGAACCGGTGCCTGTATCGTAAAATGATTCATTGATAGTAGTTTGCTGGCCGTAGCATTTGCAACCTGCATCCTTTTTTCAGGATCAGTGACCAGAATAATTTTCCAGGGCTGCGCATTACAGGCCGATGGAGCCAACCGGGCGGCTTCGAGAATACGATCAATCTTCTCTTGTTCAACCGGTTTATCTATATAGGATCTGTCACTTTGGCGCGTCTGAACGAGTTCTAAAAATGATTTCATATTTTGGGTTGGATGGTCCCTGATTTCAAAAAGGAATAAGGACGATTTGAATGACTTTTTCTCTGAAAATATTATATCTTTGCAAAACAGTTTCAATGATTTCCCTGCATGAAGCGATTCGGACTCTTCGTGAGATCAGGAGTCCTTTGAAAGTGCAAAGATACGCCAAAACCGACATGAATATGCAACAAAAAATTCAAAATTACATTGAAAAGCATGAATTACTTACTCCCAATGCTAAGGTTATTGTAGGCGTAAGTGGTGGAGCGGATTCTGTTGTACTCTTGCATGTATTGTCATCTCTTGGATATGACTGTGTGATAGCACATTGTAATTTTCACCTGAGAATGGACGAATCAGACAGAGATGAAGCATTTGTTCTCAACTTATCCAATGAACTTAAAGTTCCGTATTATCATATTGATTTTGAAACAACTAAATACGCCGAAACGCACCATATTTCCATTGAAATGGCAGCGCGTGATTTGCGTTATGCCTGGTTTTACGAATTACTTGACAAACACGATGCGCAAGCCATTGCGGTAGCGCATCATGCCGATGACAGCATTGAAACGTTGCTGATGAATTTAGTCCGCGGGACGGGATTGCGTGGTTTAACCGGAATAGCCCCCCGAAACGAAAAAGTAGTTCGTCCCCTGCTCTGGTGCACCCGTTCAGAGATTGAAATTTATTGTATTGAGCATTTTCTGGAACATGTGGAAGACTCCACGAATGCCAAAATTGATTATCAACGGAACAAATTCAGGAACATCGTTTTACCGCTTTTGGAAGAAATTAATCCTTCGGTCAGGCAAACATTGTATGATTCGCTACCTCGGTTTCAGGGCAATCTGGCGATTTATGAACAAGCCATTGAGAAAATCCGACAGGATATTGTTCATAAAGAAGCTGAATTTGTAAAACTAAATATTAATTTGTTGAAAAAACAAGTCCATTTGCCGACCGTGATGTATGAACTTCTGCATAGTTATGGATTTGGAATAGCTACCATTCAGCAAATTACCGAGCAACTGGATGGCGAATCGGGTAAACTTTTTTATTCGGATACACATCGTTTGTTGAAGGACAGAGAATATCTGGTGGTCAGTAAAATCGAATTTAAACCGAGAACAGACTATTGGATATCGGATAAAGATACTGAAATTACTGTTCCTTTTCAATTGAAATTAAATAAGTTACAGGTAAAATCTGATTTTCTGGTTTCGAAAGAAAAAAACCGGATTCATATAGATATTGACAAACTTAGCTTTCCGTTGAAACTCCGCCGTTGGCAGGAAGGCGACACTTTTTTTCCATTCGGAATGAATAAACGAAAGAAAATCAGTGATTTCTTTATTAATAACAAGCTCAGCATACTGGAAAAAGAACAGAGCTGGTTGCTACTCTCGGGCGATGACATTGTTTGGATAGTCGGGCAACGACTGGATAACCGCTTCAGGGTAACGGAGCTTACCCGCGAAGTGATTGAATTGATAATAATTTAATTCACATGGAATCAAAAGCAGATGAACAAGCATTTGTAGATCAACAATATTTACTACAAAAATTTCCCGGAAAAGGCGGTTGGACCTATGCTGCGATTCCTGAAATACCACAGGATAAACATGCCTGGTTCGGTTGGGTAAAAGTTCGTGGAAAAATAGATTCCTACGATATAAACAATTATCACTTAATGCCAATGGGTAACGGGATGCTTTTCTTACCCGTGAAAGCTGAAATTCGGAAGAAAATTGGCAAAGAAGAAGGTGACCGGGTCCATATAACCCTTTATTCTCAAGATTTGCCAACAATAGTTCCTGACGACTTTTGGCTTTGTCTGCAAGATGAACCTGTTGCCTTTGAAAATTTTCAAAGTCTGCCTGAAAGTGAACAAATCGCCCTGATTGACTGGATTTATGCTGGCAAAAGTGACACACTGAAGCTGGAAAGAATTATTAAGGCAATTGACAAACTCCTTCATTCGAAATGAACAAAAATTCAATATTGCTTGTTCTGTGAACTGAAATTAGAAATCAAATCAATTCATTGCATAATAAATAACTCATCATTTTGTCAACAAAACGCATACTCTACCAAAAAAAAGTACATTCCATTCGAACCATTTCCCATGGGGTTTTCGTTCTGGGGTTTAATCATGATTTTAATTTTAAAGCAGGACAAGTAATTGCTGTAGACCTTGTTCCGGATGGACAACCTCGTCTCTACAGTATTGCCAGCGGAGAAAAAGAAGACTTGATGGAGATTCTTTTTGATGAAAAGAAAAACGGGAAGCTCACTCCTTTTTTGTCCGTTTTAAAACCGGGTGATTCTGTTTATGTTTCGGAACCATTCGGGACTTTTACTACTGTTGCAGAAAAAGGATATTGGATTGCTTCGGGAACAGGCGTAGCACCCTTTGTATCCATGGTTCGTTCAGGATTAGGACTGAACAAAATGCTGATACACGGAGGCAAACTGGATGAAAATTTCTATTTTTCCAATTTACTCGAAAAACTGATGCCGGAGCGATATATACGCTGTAATTCCCAACAGGAAGATACAAAATACTTCCGGGGCAGACTAACCAAATGGCTTCAAAATCAACCTTATCTGGATACTGATGTTCCTTATTACCTGTGTGGAAGTGCAGAGATGGTGGTTGAAGTGCGTGATTTACTAATTGCCAGAGGAATTCCCTTCAGGAATATTATTTCCGAAACCTATTTTTGAAATGAAACAAAACCTTTTCGGGCTGACCCCCAATCAACTTAAAACAGTAGCTGTGACGCTTGGTTTGCCTTCGTTTACCGGTACACAACTGGCCGAATGGCTCTATAAGAAACGGGTTGTCAGTTTCGCGGATATGACTAATCTGTCGAAACAGGCGCGTGAAAAGCTTGAAAATGAATACTGCGTTGACCTAACCCCTTTTTCGAAAGTGCAGACATCGAAAGATGGAACAAAAAAATACCTTTATCCGACTCAAACAGCAAAATTTATCGAAGCGGCCTACATTCCCGATGCCGACCGGGCCACGCTTTGTGTTTCCACGCAAATTGGTTGCAAAATGGGTTGTTTGTTTTGTATGACAGGCAAACAGGGATTTCAGGGAAATTTATCCGCCGGAGAAATCATCAATCAAATACAATCATTGCCTGAATTTGAACAGCTTACCAATATCGTTTATATGGGTATGGGTGAACCCATGGATAATGTGGAGGCCGTGCTGGACAGTATTGAAATAATGACATCCGACAAAGGTTATGGCTGGAGTCCGAAACGGATAACCGTTTCAACCATAGGCATTATTCCGGCCATGATGCATTTTCTGGATAAATGTCAGGCTCATCTGGCGGTAAGCCTGCATTCGCCATTCGACCTCGAACGACAGGAAATTATGCCCATTCAGAGTGTGTATCCGATAACCGAAGTAATCCATGAAATCAAACGTTGGGAATTGGGTCGTCAACGCCGGATCTCCTTCGAATATATCATGTTTAAGGGAGTGAATGATACTCCCCGCCATGCCAATGAACTGGTGAGGCTTCTCAACGGTATCAAATGCCGCATTAATCTGATCCGCTTCCACCCTATTCCCGATACCCCACTCGAAGGAACCTCCAATGAAGGTATTGTTGAATTTCAGAATCGTCTCAAAGCCAAGGGACTGACAGTTACTATCCGGGCATCACGCGGTGAAGACATCTTTGCAGCCTGCGGTTTGCTTTCCACCAAAGAACTGATGCGGAAGCAACAGGAAACCGATTTTTGAGATTTATCAAACAACCTCCATTAAATTCCTATCAATTAACTATTTCCTCAATTTAAAGCTTTTCTTTAAGTTTGTTTCTGCGTTAAATAACTATATTTTGCCATCTCTGCATTGCAAAATGAAAATATTGTGGTACTTTTGCAGCAAATTTAAACAGAGATGGAGGCGTTCTACAAAACACATAGCTATTTGGTTAATCACGTACAATCACCCGTAAGGCGGTTGTTGATGGACGAAATAGACTGGTCTCACCGTTTAATCGGTATTAAAGGCAGTCGTGGCGTTGGTAAGACCACTTTCTTACTGCAATATGCCAAAGATTATTGTGGTACAGAACGAAGCTGTTTATACGTCAATTTCAACTCTTTCTATTTTACCGAACACACCTTAGTCGAATTTGCTGAAGATTTCTGTGCACAGGGTGGTAAAACCCTGCTGCTTGATCAGACATTTAAATATGAAAACTGGTCGAAAGAGTTACGGATTTGTTACGATCGTTTTCCTGAATTACATATAATATTTTCAGGATCATCGGTTATGAGGCTGATTGAAGAAAACGATGATATTCAGGATATAGTTGCTTCCTATAATTTAAGGGGATTTTCATTCAGGGAGTTTCTGAACCTACAGGTCGGAACAACATTTCCCTCCTACACCCTGGATGAGATACTACGAAATCACGTGCAGATTGCACAAGGCATTTGTCAGCAAATTCATCCGCTTGAGTATTTTCAGCCTTATTTAATTCACGGATATTATCCTTTCTTTTTGGAAGACCGTAATTTCTCCGAGAATCTGCTGAAAACCATGAATATGATGCTGGAGGTTGATATTCTTTTGATAAAACAAATTGAACTGAAGTATTTGTCAAAGATAAGGAAACTGTTGTATTTGTTGATGATTAACGCTCCTGCAGCACCCAATGTAAGCATGTTGAGCAAAGAGATTGAAACTTCCAGGGCTACCATTATGAATTACATCAAGTACCTGAAAGATGCCCGTTTATTGAATATGTTGTATGCCGATGGAGACATATATCCAAAAAAACCAAATCTGGTTTATGTGCATAATACCAATTTGATGCATGCCATATGTCCGGGGAATGTTGACAAAACTGCTGAACGTAAAACCTTTTTCTACAATGCTTTGCATGCGTGTCATAAGGTAAATAAATGTAAATATCATTTGGATTTCAGCATCGACCAGAAATATCATTTTAAATGTGAAGCGAAACCCGAAGTAGGTAAAATCTATTCAAAAGCATTGTTTGCGGTCGATGATATTGAAGTAGGAAATAAAAATGCAATACCCTTGTGGTTGTTCGGATTTCTGTATTGAACGAAATGACCCCTAACCCCTAAAGGGGGATAAGACCTAACATAATTGGGGTAATAAAATAAATAGTGTTTTTTTTCTTTTGAAACAGAGTTCTCTTATGCCCTTTAAGAGTTAGGGGTAATAAATAATAATTAATTAATAATAATGTCTCTTATTCCTTGCGGATGTATATTCTCTTATTCCCCTTTAGGGGTTAGGGGTTATTTTATTCCTTTCGGATGGGGGTTCTCTTACCCCCTTCAGGGGTTAGGGGTCTAATAATTTAATAAACAAGATGGCAAAATCTAAAAAATTTTTAACCTGTGATGGAAATCAGGCAGCGGCACATATCGCGTATATGTTTACCGAAGTGTCTTCTATTTACCCCATCACCCCATCAACCACTATGGCAGAATATGTGGACGAATGGGCTGCTACCGGACGCAAGAATATCTTCGGCGAAAAGGTACAAGTACAAGAAATGCAATCGGAAGCCGGTGCTGCTGCAGCAATGCATGGTGCTCTTCAGGCCGGTGCATTGACCACCACATTTACAGCTTCACAGGGTTTGTTGCTTATGGTTCCTAACATGTATAAAGTAGCCGGTGAATTGTTACCGGGTGTTTATCATGTATCGGCCCGTGCGTTGGCTTCACATGCTCTTTCTATCTTTGGTGACCACCAGGATGTTATGGCTGTTCGTCAGACAGGATGTGCCATGCTGGCCACCGGTTCGGTTCAGGAAGTTATGGATTTGGCAGCTATTGCTCATTTGGCTGCCATTAAAACCCGTGTACCTTTTGTACATTTCTTCGATGGTTTCCGTACCTCTCACGAAATTCAAAAAATCGAACAACTGGATCAGGAAGAACTGGAACCCCTACTCGACCGTGAAGCGTTGAAAGGTTTCCGTGAACGTGCATTAAGCACAGAACATCCGGTAGCTCGTGGTACTGCTCAAAATCCTGATATTTATTTCCAGGCCCGTGAGGCATGTAATCCTTTCTACGATGCCATTCCACAGGTTGTAGAAGATTATATGGACGAAATTACCAAAATTACAGGACGTAAATACGGTTTGTTCAACTATTACGGATCGGAAGATGCTGATCGCGTGGTTATTGCCATGGGTTCTTCTACCGAAGCTATCCGTGAAGGAATTGATCACCTGATTGCCGAAGGCCAAAAAGTAGGTTTGATCTCTGTACATTTATACCGTCCGTTCTCTGCCAAACACTTCTTATCTGTTTTACCTAAAACAGCTAAACGTATTTGTGTTTTGGACAGAACCAAAGAACCGGGAGCCGGTGGCGAACCATTGTATCTGGATGTAAAAGATGTATTGTACGGTCTTGATAACCAACCATTGGTTGTTGGCGGACGTTACGGTTTATCTTCGAAAGACTTTACACCTGCTCAGGTAATGGCTGTTTACGAAAATCTTGCTTTACCTGAACCACGCAATCACTTTACTGTAGGTATCGTTGATGACGTTACTTTCACTTCTCTTCCTTTAAAAGAAGAAATCTCATTGGGTGGAGACGGAATTATCGAAGCTAAATTCTACGGGTTGGGTGCTGATGGTACTGTTGGTGCGAACAAAAACTCTATTAAAATTATCGGTGACAATACCGATAAATACTGTCAGGCTTATTTCGCATACGATTCTAAAAAATCGGGAGGATTTACCTGTTCTCACCTTCGTTTCGGTGATACTCCTATCCGTTCTACTTATTTGGTAACTACTCCTAACTTCGTGGCTTGTCACGTACAGGCTTATCTTACTTTGTATGATGTAACAAAGGGATTGAAAAAGAACGGTACCTTCCTGTTGAATACCATTTGGAATGCCGAAGAGGTTAAGAAACATTTACCTACCAAAGTAAAAAAATACCTGGCTGCCAATAATATCAAATTCTATATTATTGATGCTACCAATATTGCTGAACAAATCGGTCTTGGAAATCGTACCAATACCATTCTTCAATCAGCTTTCTTCAAAATTTCCAATGTAGTTCCTTACGAACTGGCTGTTGAGAAAATGAAATACGCTATCAACAAATCGTATGGTAAGAAAGGTGAAAACATTGTAAACATGAACTATGCGGCTGTTGACCGTGGTGGTGAATATACCAAAGTGGATGTTCCTGCCGAATGGGCTTCTTTAGCTACCGAAAGCGATGTTCACATGGAAATCGTTCCTGCATTTATTAAAGATGTGGTTTATACGATCAACGCACAGGCTGGTGACGATCTTCCTGTTTCTGCATTCAAGGGACGTGAAGACGGTACCTGGGATCAGGGAACTTCCAAATTCGAAAAACGCGGTGTAGCTGCTTCAGTTCCTGTATGGAACATGAATAATTGTATACAGTGTAACCAATGTGCTTATGTTTGTCCTCACGCTGCCATTCGTCCGTTTGTTTTGGATGAAACCGAGCAGGCTAAGGCTCCTTTTAAAGATATGTTGAAAGCCAATGGTAAAGCATTTACCGGTATGACTTTCCGTATTCAGGTGGATGTACTTGACTGTATGGGTTGTAACAACTGCGTGGATGTTTGTCCGGGCAACAAAGGCGAAAAAGCACTGTCGTTGGTTCCAATCGAATCACAATATCCAAACCAGGATAACTGGGATTTCTGTTCTACCGAAGTAAAAACAAAACAACATTTGGTGGATATAAAAGCAAATGTGAAAAACTCTCAATTGGCTACGCCATTATTTGAATTCTCAGGTGCTTGTGCCGGTTGTGGTGAAACTCCTTATGTAAAACTGGTTACTCAACTTTTCGGTGATCACCAAATGGTATCGAATGCCACCGGTTGTAGCTCTATTTATTCAGCCTCTGCTCCTTCTACTCCTTATACTACCAACGATGAAGGACAAGGTCCTGCATGGGCCAACTCGTTGTTCGAAGACAATGCAGAATTCGGATTGGGTATGGTGTTTGCAACGGATAATATGCGCGAACGTTTGGTTCGTATCATGACCGAAGCTCAAACAAGCGACTGTTGTTCAGCTGAATTGAAAGGATTGTTTACCGAATGGATCGCCAATCGCGAAAATAAAGAAGTATCGAAAGAACTGGCTGCTAAAATTAAACCGTTGGTAACCGGCTGCGATTGTAAATACTGTAATGAAATTGCCGAATTGAGTCAATACCTGACGAAGAAATCGCAATGGATTATCGGTGGTGACGGTTGGGCTTACGATATCGGTTTCGGTGGATTGGATCACGTAATTGCTTCAGGTAAAGACGTAAATATCCTTGTTCTTGATACCGAAGTTTACTCCAATACAGGTGGACAGGCTTCCAAATCGACTCCGGTTGGTGCTGTAGCTAAATTTGCCGCTTCAGGTAAACGTGTTCGTAAAAAGGACCTTGGAATGATTGCCGCTACTTACGGTTATGTATATGTTGCACAAATCGCCATGGGTGCCAGCCAGGGACAGACTATCAAAGCCATTCGCGAAGCCGAAGCATTTGACGGACCATCGGTTATCATTGCTTATTCACCTTGTATCAGCCACGGTTTATTGGCCGGAATGGGAAAAGCCCAGGACGAACAAAAACGGGCGGTGGAATGTGGTTACTGGCATTTGTACCGTTACAATCCGGAATTGGAAGCAGAAGGAAAGAACCCAATGGTGGTGGACTCGAAAGAACCACAATGGGATAAATTCCAGGACTTCCTCAAAGGGGAAGTACGTTACACTTCGTTGATGAAACAATTTCCTGCCGAAGCAAAAGAATTGTTCGTTGCAGCCGAAGAAAACGCTAAATGGCGTTATACAGGTTACAAACGTATGGCCGATCAACAATTCGGAATCTAATGCATAATTTTTAATTCATAATTCATAATTCATAATTCATAATTCATAATTTGTAATTCATAATTAGAAATTCATAATTCACAATTAAAGACTGTTCAGAAATGAGCAGTCTTTTTTTATACGTTAAACTGTGATATTAGCGCGCTAATTAAAAATAATTCAGGTATTTCTAGGTTATTATTTAGAGAATATCTATTTTTGGAGTTTAAATAAATAACATATCAAAAATCTGTTAGAAGAAATTGTCCTGAAAACAGACAGAATAATTGATAAGTTGAATGGAGTGAATGTAGCGCTGAGGAAAATTATGCTATTAAATATGATTCGTAAAGCTTAAAATTTTAGCTTCAGGTCATTAAATATAAAAAAAATCCTGTTCCCCGGATGTCCCCATTGATCCCGATAAAATTCGGGAGAGACGAGCGAAGCAGAGGAATTTACTGATATTTTATCCATTCACTTATAAATAAAACTGATTATGGAAACGGACAATGAAGCTTATAAGAAAAATAATGATAAGCTGCGCGCGGCAAATGAAGAAAAGAAAAAGAAGATTACCGAAGAGTTCGGAGCTTTTTACTCCAACATGTCAAGCGAGAATGAACTACCACCGGAAATAGAGAGTTTGTTTCTGGATAATGTGATGGCATTTGAAAATGCGTTTCAGGATGTTAAACTCGTGCAATTGTATGATTATCTGGGAAATCCACCCTTTCGTAAATTGGAAGTTTTAAAAGAGGATGACCTTGCTGATGAATTAATACGAATCACTCAAATACTGGATGATCACCAGGTTTGTCTTGATACGATATGTGAAGTCCCTGACCGGGAATTGTATCGTTTTATTACCGAGGAATTATTTCTCAAAGAATTAGAAGATATACATATTCCGGGTATGTTTACTAACTTTATTTATGAAGATTTTTATCCCAATCATGAGTACGATATCCGTAAGCATTCAACTGACTTTCTACGTTTATATCTTGATAAAGATAATAGATTCTACACAAGCTTTTTGACCTCAGAGGCTGAGAAAGCGGATTGGCATATTCATTTCCGGGAGGCGTTCAGTTCTTTTCAACTCAATCGTTTTAATATAGCTGAATTAAATTTTGATACGGATAAGGCAAAGGTACTTTTCGAATGTGATTTTGCCGGGAAAGTTGAAGGTTCGGTTGAATCGCTTTATTTTTCGGGGACAGGAGAGTTCAACTTACTGTATCAATGGGATTATTGGTGCATCGATTCGATTCGGTTACCTAAGATCCTGTCAAAGTAATTCTTTAGACTGTTCAAAAATGAGCAGTCTTTTTTTTGCTTTACTCTCAGTAAGAAATGATTATATATCCCCTGACGGGGAATCCAATTATTGTATTATTCTGTTCTATGGATCTATATTCCTTCCGGGAAATTTTGAAATTCATATTAATTAAAATTTCAACCACACTTTCACCCCGCCGGGGCCTTA
>JAQTOL010000042.1 GCA_028748945.1 Paludibacter sp. | reverse complement strand
ATCCAAGTACCGGAGAAAATTACATACTCACTGTTACACCCACCATTGCATCAACTGATGCAAGTACACTCACTACCGACCAAAGCCTACAAACCATCCAGTATTTCGATGGGCTCGGGCGTTCAACAGAGTTTGTACAACGGAATATCACACAGAATAAGAGTGATCTTATTTCCTTTACACAATATGATGGGCTAGGTCGTACAGATAAACAGTGGTTATCAATCCCTGTTGCAGATAATCAGGGTGCATCTGTAGAAATCGGTAATTTGACAAATACCTCGTCTGGTTTTTATTCAGATAGCAAAGCTTATAATCAAACACGGTATGAGGCTTCGCCGTTAAACCGTGTTACCGGTCAATATGGGGCAGGTGCAGCTTGGTATGCAGGTAAATGGAATGATAGCATTTTATATCAAACAAACATTGCAAATGAAGTAGCCTACTTCTATGTTAACAGCAGCAACAAATTGGTTAGGAATAGTTATTATGATGCCAATACTCTTTATAAAACCGTATTGGCTGACGAAGACCGTAAAACCACCACCGAATACAAAGATAAACTGGGGCAGGTAATAATGAAAAGGAGTAGCAACGATGTGGATACGTACTATGTGTACAACGACCTTGGACAACTCAGTTTTGTTATTCCGCCTATTGCTGCCACAGCACTGACAATCGATGGCGAAATAACCGATCTTACTACACCAATTTTGAAAAAACTCTGTTACCTCTATCAATACGATAAGCGTGGTAACTGCATATACAAGCGTTTACCCGGTTGCACACCAATTTTCATGGTATATGATCAGGCAGATAGATTGGTGCTTAGTCAGGATGGTAATCAACAAAAAAAATTGCAGGAAAATGCTATGCAATGGACAGCCACCAAGTACGATATGTTTGGAAGAGTAATATTTACAGGTACAATGTATAGGTCCGAAAGTGATACAACTGCCAATTATCAAACAATTCGCGATTTATTTAAAGATCAACTAGTGGTTAATAATTATACTGCCAACAATTTTGGTACTTGTTTGCCACTTACCATCAATTATTACGATAATTACAGTTTTCTAACCGGATTATCAAGTAGTTTGAATTATGTCGTTGATAACAGTTATGATAAGGCATATCCAACTACAGCAACATCAGCCTCAGAATTAAATGCCAAAGGACTCCTTACCGGAACACGTACTTATTTGCTGGACGGTTCCGGGAGTAGTACCGTTTCTGCTATGTATTACGATTACCGTGGATTGGTAGTTCAAAACCGTGCAACTAATTATCTGGGGGGTGCTGATATAGTAAATAATGCTTATAATTTTAGTGGCAAACAGACTAAAACATTAAAAACTCATACCATCAGCGGACAAAACCCTCTAAGCGAACTGTATACTTTTACTTACGACAAAGCGTTGAGACCATTAGTTACTAATTATTATCTGAACGGAGCTGTTACTCCGGTTACCCTTTCAGATAATACAAATGGTTATGATGAATTGGGACGTTTGGTAAGTAGAAAACGTCATACAGGAGGAACTGATTTGGAATCCTATGCCTACAATATCCGTAATTGGACAACTCAAATTAACAGTGGAACTTATCTGGAGCAAATCTATTACAACTCCTTACCGGCTGGAGCCACGGGCACGCCCTGCTACAACGGCAATATATCTTACCAGATATCCGGTGTAAATGTAGCAGCTCTCAAACCTTTTTTTAATTATGCATACACGTACAGTTACAATGAGTTGAACCGGCTAAACACCGCGTATTGTTATAAATTCAATTCATCGCAGGGCGTGTCGGCAGGGCACAGGGAGGAGTATAATTACGATAACCTGGGTAACATAACTTACCTTATGCGAGGCAACAGTAGCACCACAGTGGATTATCTTTCATTTTCCTACAACGGTAATCAAATAACCTCAATATTTGATTATGCAGGATCTCAAAATTCGAATGCAACTAAAGAATATCAAGATAAAAATCACGTATATGGTGCTACCAATGAAATGGCTTACGACGCAAATGGCAATCTGACCAAAGATATTGACCGTGATATAGTGACAATTCAATATAATATACTAAATTTGCCGGATGTGATTCAATTCCGTACGGGCGATAAAATAGTGAATACCTACAATGCCGGCGGGCAGAAGTTACGGAGCGACTATTATACCTATTCATTGAAAACAACTATTCCGTTATCGATATCGGCAGGTGATATAAATAATATCGTATATACGCCCACAAACTATACCTATACCGGTACGGTATATGTGGATAATAAGGAATACGCCATAAACAAAGTAAACACACCTGTAAACGGAATCTATCCTGAATTTTATTCGTTTGTCAGGATGTATACTACCGAGGGATATCTTACCACACCAAGTAATCCTCAGTATTATTATTACCGTAAAGACCATCTGGGCAATAACCGCGAGGTATGGTGTGCCACCACCAATACCACCGTACAGAAAACCCAGTATTACCCCAGCGGGTTACCCTGGGCCGAAAGCTCAGGCAACAGCGCACAACCCTACAAGTATAATGGAAAAGAGTGGATAGAAATGCATGGGTGGGATGAGTATGATTCTTTTGCACGTTCTTATTATCCGGCTATTGTACGTACGCCAACACAAGACCCTCATAGTGAGAATTATTATGATATTTCGCCTTATGCTTGGTGTGGGAATAATCCTGTGAATAATATAGATACAGATGGCAAAGACTGGTATGCAGATGAAAAAGGAAATAAAATGTGGAGGAAGAGTCAAGAATATGAATATACCGATGATAATAATAATAAGTGGACAAATATTGGTGAAGAGTACATACTGTTTAATGGTAAACAACTATCATATTTTCAGCAAGAAAAGAATAAAGATGGAGAACTTGTTCTTAAAATGAGCTCATTTGATGCTGTTTCCGGGAAACCAAGTGAAGATGGGACATTCTCTTATTCAAAAGAAGCTCAAGCAACAAAAGGAGGACCTATTCCAGAAGGAACTTATGCGATATATTCTCAAGGCATCCAGAAGTATAATGAAATGAGCACTTTTGATAAATATATTTCTAATATTGGTGGAAGTGCATTTCCAGGTGGAACTGATTCTTGGGGGGAAGAGCGTGTATGGATATATCCCCAGTCAGTTAGTGTTATTGATCCTAAAACTGGTAAAAAAGTTATTAGAACTAACATGTCAGTACATGGTGGAATTCAACCAGGCAGTAGAGGTTGTATTGATTTATACAAAAATGCTCCTAAGTTTTTCAAAAAATTGTCTCAATCAGCAATGAAAAGAGCAATTTATTTAGATGTTATTTACTAAAGTTCAAGAGAAATGAAAAATATAGTTATTCAGTTATATAATTTTTTACGAATAATAATTGTATTATTTTACATCTGTATTAAAGGGTATGAGTTGTATAATTCAATTGTTTTTACTGATACATATGAGAATGTTTATGTTGGGGAATATCTATTCTCTATTTATCCGAACATACAAGTTTTCAGATTGTTTACATTGTCATCGATTGTCTTTGCAATTTTTTATGCATACTCTGTTTATTTATATCAAACAAAACACTATAAATCTAAATTATTGCCTATAATATTAATCATTACTGATATCTTATTTGTTATTTTGAACCTTGTGTGTTTTTTTAATCCTTGGTATTAAAGCTTGTCAAGATTTTATAGAGGTTTGATTTTATTTTCCGGATTTATTCTGGATTTCTCTCGCCGAAAGCGAGAAAACAAAAATGTCTGTTCCTACCAGTCGGATATATACAGACCGGATTAAATGAAAAAGGTGCGTACGGATGGGTGATATTCTTTTTATCAATCTTGTGAAACGAGCTTGACTTCCATAAAAGTCAGGCTTGTTTTTTTTGTAGCTCCAAGTTTTGGCTGACTCATAAAAACATAGTATCTTAGTACATTATTTCGTAAACCTGAGTTCTTCAACTAAATACCTAAAAAACAATGCAACAGAATTATTGTATCATCATGGCAGGCGGTGTCGGAAGTCGTTTCTGGCCATTCAGCAAAAATGAGCGTCCCAAACAATTTCTTGACTTTTTTGGAACCGGACGTTCGTTGCTACAACTTACGTTTGACCGGTTTCGGCATTTAGTTCCTGCTGAGAATATCCTGATTGTCTCGAATGTTATCTATAAAGATTTGATTTTGGAACAATTACCCGAGATTAAAGCCGATCAGGTTTTGTTGGAACCAAATAGACGGAACACGGCACCCTGTATAGCTTATGCAGTAAACCGAATAAAATCGATGACCGACAAAGCCAATATTATTGTTGCACCTTCGGATCATCTGATTTTGAAGGAAACCGATTTTTTAGAGACAATACAGGTTGGACTCGATTTTGTTGAAAAGAATAATTCACTTTTAACTTTGGGAATTAAACCCAGTCGTCCGGAAACCGGTTATGGCTATATACAGATAGACGAAGGCGAAACCAATCTGCGTAAAGTAAAAACCTTTACCGAAAAGCCAAATGCCGAATTGGCACAAGTCTTTTTCGAAACGGGTGAATTTTACTGGAATTCAGGGATTTTCCTTTGGAATTTACAAACCATTGATGCGGCTTTCAATGATTTGCTACCGGAAGTTGCCACTAAATTTAAAGTTGGTAAAGATTTATACAATACAGAAAAAGAACAGGCTTTTATTGATGAAATGTATCCATCCTGTCCTAACATTTCCATCGATTACGGAATCATGGAAAAGGCAACGGATGTATACGTGCTGTGCTCCGATTTTGGTTGGACCGACCTGGGAACCTGGGGATCACTGTATGAAATGTCTCCCAAAGATGAGCAGGAAAATGTAACGCTGAAGTGTAAAACAGTATATTATGAAAGTAATAATAATATTGTCGCTTTACCCCCGGAAAAATTAGCGGTAATACAAGATTTAGAAGGCTATATTGTAGCCGAGTCGGATAATGTATTACTCATTTGCAAACTGGAAAATGAACAACGTATCCGCCAGTTTGTGAATGATATCAATATTAAGTTTGATGGAAAATATAGTTAATCATGGGATTTTTCAATATATATAAACCGAAGAAATACGGATATCGCTTTATCTATTACGACCCGAAAAAAGAAGCCCGGAAGGAAAGAGAAAAACGATTGGCCGAAGGAAACGATGGGGAATTCAAGACGAGTATACACAGAGGTTCATTTCGTGATGAAGCGGCAAAAAACAAAAGCTCCCGGAGCAGTCAGTCCGGGAAATCAAATATCCGGCTGATAATAATACTTTTTGTATTGCTCCTGTTGGCATACTATCTGTTGAAATAAAGAAAATTACATGAGTGATATTATTCATTTATTACCCGATTCGGTTGCCAATCAAATTGCCGCAGGAGAAGTGATTCAACGTCCGGCTTCCGTATTGAAAGAATTAGTCGAAAATTCAATCGATGCCGGTGCAAGTCACATTCAAATTTTAATTAAAGATGCCGGCCGCACGTTGATTCAGGTAGTTGATAACGGAAAAGGGATGAGTGAAACGGATGCCCGTATGGCATTCGAACGCCATGCTACTTCGAAAATTAAATCTGCCGATGATTTGTTTTCACTTACCACCATGGGCTTTCGCGGGGAGGCACTGGCTTCAATAGCTGCCGTTGCGCAGGTGGAATTACGCTCAAGGCGGACCGACGATGAACTGGGCGTAATGGTCGAAATTGCAGGAACACGGATTTTCAAACAGGAAATGATTCAATGCGATTCGGGTACAACATTTCAGGTGAAAAACTTATTCTTCAATGTACCGGCACGCCGGCGTTTTCTCAAAAGTGACAATGTGGAGAAAAGTCATATCCTGAACGAGTTCTATCGCATCGCGTTAGTGAATTCAAATGTTGCTTTTTCATTTTTCGATGGAGATGATGAGATATTCCAGCTTCCTGCGTCCAATCACAAGCTAAGAATTGAAAATATCTTTGGGAAAAATGCGAAAAAACGTTGGCAACAACAACTTTTGACCATCGAAACGACAACCAATTTAGCACGCATCTATGGCTACGTAGGAAAACCGGAATATGCACAAAAATCAGCCATTCAGTACTTTTTTGTCAATGGACGTTACATGCGTCATCCCTATTTTCACAAAGCCGTTTTACTGGCCTACAACCAAATGATTCAGGCCTCCGAAAGTCCGAATTATTTTATTTATTTCGATGTCGATCCACAAACAATTGATGTCAACATTCATCCGACAAAAACAGAAATTAAATTCGAAAACGAACAGGCTATCTGGTCCATCCTTTCGGCATCAGTAAAAGAGTCGTTGGGAAAATTCAATATTGTTCCATCCATCGATTTCGACCAGGAAGGTTCGTTGGAAATGCCTACCGGCATGCAACCGGAGAATATACGCCCGCCGCAAACGAATTTTAATCCCAATTACAACCCTTTCGGCACAAATACATATAAACGTCCTGTTCTGGATTGGGAAAACTTGTATGGAGGATTTGAAAAGAAAGAAGAAGCCATCGAATCAGCCCCCGACTGGGAACCGGAAATGGATGTTCCGGTCAACATAGGTTTTGGAACAGATGAACAACAACAGAATTCAGAATCCGTTGAAACACATACTGAAAATTTTCAGTATAAAAAACGCTATATTATTACCGGTCTCAAATCCGGGATGTTAATGATAGACCAACACAGAGCGCATATACGGATTTTATTTGATTTGCTTATGAGTCAGATCGAAAACCATAAAGCCCTGTCGCAACAAGTACTTTTTCCGGAGGTTCTGGAATTAAATGCCAATGATGCCCTGATCTTTGAACAACTCCTACCCGATCTGAAACTGCATGGTTTCGATTTTGAAACTTCGGATAACTTTAATTACCATGTAAAAGGTGTTCCCGATTTACTCGGTACCGGAAGTGTTATCGACTTATTGCTCTCTATGCTTGACAATGCAAAAACAACAGGCGGAGAACTTACCGACGGTATGCACGAATCCATTTCACTATCCCTGGCTGAAGTCTCAGCAATTAAAATCGGTCAAAAGCTAACGAATGAAGAAATGAGTGACCTCATCGACCGGCTCTTTGCTTGTCCGAATCATAATTTCACACCGAATGGAAAGAAAATTATGACAATTTTAACTCATGAAGAAATTGAAAAGAGATTTTGAATTTCCGGTAATAAATAATTTGTTTCTTTTACTTTCGTCAGTCTTCTGAAGATAATTAATTAAGAAATGGTAGATTTGCCAAAATCAAATGATATTTAAATGAAAGAATTAATTATTTTCGACCTTGATGGAACATTACTGGACACGGTAGCCGATTTAGCCGCAAGCACAAATCATGCATTAAGTCAATGTGGATTCCCAACACACGAAGCAGCTGCCTATCGGTTTTTTATTGGAAATGGAATTAATAAACTTTTTGAACGGGTTTTACCTGAAGGAGAAAAGTCTCAGGGAAACATATTGAAAATGAGACAATATTTTCTGGAATACTACGGGGAGCATAATGCTGAACTGACGGTTCCCTATCCCGGAATTTCTGATCTATTACAAAAATTGCATTCGGAAGGCTATAAACTTGCCGTTGCTTCAAATAAATATCAAAGTGGAACGATGCAACTGGTAGAACATTTCTTTCCTGAAATTAAGTTTACCGCTGTTTTCGGTCAGCGTGAGAATATTCCGGTAAAGCCGGACCCAACAATTGTTCATGACATTTTAGCTCATGCAAAAATTGAAAAATCCAGGGTGCTTTATGTCGGTGACTCGGGAGTAGATATGCAAACTGCACACAACGCCTCTATTGATGCATGTGGTGTTACCTGGGGATTTCGTCCACGCGCAGAGTTGGAAGAGTTTTCACCGAAATATATCGTGGATAGACCTGAGGAAATTCTGTCGTTATTAGTTCTTTAACACACAACTTTTCCAAGGTTCCAGACTTTGGAAAAATTACAAAAAAAAACCGCTTGATCAAGCGGTTTTTTTTGTCAACAGTCAATTGATTTTAGTCTTCTTTTACTATAGGACAAATCAATTTATATCCTTTACCATGAATGTTGATGATAGCCACATTTTCGTCAGCTTTCAACAATTTACGCAGTTTGGTGATATATACGTCCATGCTACGGGCATTGAAGTAATTATCGTCAACCCAAATCGTTTTCAACGCAAAGTTACGCTCCAAAATGTTATTTGCATTTGCAGCCAACAGGTTTAATAATTCAGATTCTTTTGTAGTGAGTTTTTTTGATTCACCTGCAAATGAAAGCAATTGTTTTTGAGCATCAAATGAAAAACCGCCTAAGTTGTAATTATAAACATCTTTTGCTTTTTTACCTTTTACGCGTCGCATGATTGATTCAATACGATACAATAATTCTTCCATGCTAAAAGGTTTAGACAAATAATCGTCTGCACCTAATTTGAATCCCTGAAGAATGTCTTCTTTCATTGATTTAGCTGTAAGGAAAACAATAGGTACTTCGGTGTTCATGGAACGAATATCTGCTGCAAGTGCAAATCCGTCTTTTTTAGGCATCATTACATCAAGTACACATAAATCGTATTTATTCCGCGAGAATGCCTTGTAACCGGCTTCGCCGTCTGGTTGCAAATCTGCATCATAACCTTTAGTAATTAAATACTCTCTGAGAAGCATGCCAAGATTTTCATCATCTTCGCACAACAAAATTTTTACTTTTTCGTCAGTCATAATTCTTAATTTTTAAGAGTTGGTATTGTAATAGTGAATTTAGTTCCGATATTTATTTCGCTCTCCACCTTGATGGATCCTTTATGCTCTGTCACGATTTTCTTTACATAAGCTAAACCTAAGCCAAAGCCTTTTACATTATGAAGATTACCTGTTGATACACGATAAAATTTCTCGAAAATCCTTTTTAAGTCTTCTTTGTGAATTCCTATACCGTTATCCTCAATGCTTATCAACAAATAATCTTTTTCATTCCAGGTTTCAATTGTCAGCAACAATGGTTTGTCTGAATATTTAAGTGCATTGTCCATTAAATTGAAAATTACATTTGTAAAATGGACTTCGTCTATTAAAGCGATATCGTTTTTAGCTTTAAGATTCGAAGATATTTTACCTCCTTTGCTGGTTACTTTGAGAGAAAAATTCCCGATTATATCTGTAATGAGGGAATTAATTTGAATTTCATTTAGTTTTAAAGTTGATTTGTCTCTTTCGAAAATGGCCATTTGCATGACTTTCTCAACCTGAAGACTTAAACGCTTGGTTTCATCGCGGATAACTTTTGAAATATTTTTAAGCGCTTCAGGCGTTTTACCCACGCTTGGGTCTTGTAACATTTGTGAAGCCAACGAAATCGTAGATATCGGCGTTTTAAACTCGTGTGTCATATTATTAACAAAATCGTTTTTCATATTGTTCAGTTGCTTTTGTCTGAAAATGATAATAATAGCAACTATAAATATACACAATATGAGCGCAATCAGGGCTACAGAAGGCAAAATTAAATTCATGGAATTCAGTATATAATTTTGCTTTGTTGGAAAAATAACCTGCAAGTAGGCCGATTTGTTAGAATCTTCTGATGGAAACAGTTTTTGCGAGTAAAGATTATTATTTGTATTTACAAGCTCTTCGTGAAATTCTTTCTGGCATCTGTAAATCAATTTCCCTTGATTATCCACAATTGAATAATAAAAAGGAAGGGTCACGCCGTTATTCACCAAAACTCTTTCCAAAATGCCATTCAGTTCCTGAAAATTGACTCGCTCGCTAATTTCCTTTTTATCAGATTCTCTCAGCCACCGAAAAACAGCCTGATCCAAGATCGTTTTGGAACGTGAAAAATTTTGTTGAAATTTTTCCTGTAAATATCGGGATGTTTCTTCAATGGTTGCCTTTCCGTGCCGCGTCGATAAACGAATAGTCGGACGATTTAATTGATCCGATGTTAATTTCGGATTATCGGCCATACTATCTATGTCGTTTTTCAATCTGATATTTTGAGCATCCAAACTCAAAACCTTATTTTTCTTTCCTGAATAATCGTTTCCTTCCAGTGTTTGGGAAAGGTATTCGAGGGCTTCGTTTTCTTCTACCAAACTGACAGTCTGAAATAAACTGCGTTGTACATTTTCATTAAACTGATTTTCAATCATTTCGGCATTTATACGTACAAAACGCGCCTGTAATGCAATCAGTCCGACAAATGTCAGAAGCATCGTGATTATTAATATCCAAATAGTTGTTCTCTTCATTACGCTACAAAATTACATTAAAATTAAATGTTTCTTCGAATCGTAACTTTATTTAACCGTATTTTTACAACTTAAACGTAATTCGAAGCAAATTGTTCGGTGTTATTTCGTTTTTTTTTATAATTGATTCATTAAACTCTTAAATTACCAAATAAAACGAAATATATTTGCCTGTTTTTTTGGCATTTTAATTGACATGTTTGCTGAATTTTAAAATTTATTCCTCAATAGGATGGTACATATCATTATTATTTAAGCGATTTTATTGGATTTAACAGGAAGTTTCCAAGTATATATTAAAATAATCATAAATTCAACGAAGGATTTTAAAGTTAGACGGATAGTATATAAAGAACCTTCACTCAAACTTCAATTTCGGAATTATTCTGCACAATATTAGTATTGTCATCTTTTTCAACAGTGGTATGTAAGACTTCTTTTAAAACATAGCGCTTGTAATACGAAATAATTAAGGTTGTCATTGGTAGTGCAATTATCATTCCAACCATTCCCATTAAGGCGCCCCAAATGGATAAAGAGAGTAATATTACGGCAGGATTTAATCCGGTAACTTTTCCCATAATCCTGGGAACAAGAATTAATTCTTCCAAAATTTGAATAATAATAAATACAATTGCAATTCCCAGTAAAATTGAACCATAGGATTGTCCGGTCTCAGCTGATTGAAGAAGTCCTAAACCCAGGCAAGGTACAATTAAAACAACTTTCAAATAAGGAACCAGCGTAAGCAATCCGATTAAAAGTCCCAGAATTATAGCCAGAGGTAATCCGATTATACTAAATCCAATAATAAAAAGGACTCCTACTATCAATGCGACTAAAGCCTGTCCTCTGAAATACCGATTCATTCCTGACTCCAAATCGGACATAATACCGGCAATTAATGTTCTGTATGCTGGTGGAATAATCTTAAACCAGCTTGCATTAATTTTTTCATAATCGAGTAGGATGAAAATAAGATATATAAATATTATAAACACAACGGTAAGCCCTAATACAAAATCCAATGAGCCGTTGATAATGTTCCAGAGTTGTGGAGCCAGTTTTTTGAGACCCGACATGATATTTTCGTCCTGTAAAACAGATTGGATATTTAAATGTGAAAAATAATCAATCATCTCGTTTTGCCATGCCGGGGGAATAAAAGTATCAACAGAGATGCCACGCGAATACAGGACGATTAAGTGAGAGAGTTTGGTAATTTCGTTAACTACCATTGGGGCAAGAAAGTAAATAACGGCAAATAGTGAAACAAAAAACAACAACAGTGTGCAGGAAATAGACAAAATACGGTTTTTAAATTTCAATTTATACTGAAAGAAATGCACTATTGGTTGCATTAAATAGGCTAAAAGCCATGCCAATATAAAAGGTAACAGGACATTACTCAGCTTCCTGACCAAAAGAAAGAGCAAAATTACAATTGTCAACCCGATAAGTAAACGGACTACCCGATCGAGAGTATACGGTTTTGTGTTCATAAGGCAACAAATAATTAAAAAATAATTCGTCAAAAATCAGAAACTTCGAAAAAGTCATTATTTCACTTTAGAATAACATTCCCGGCAGATAGGTTCATATTCGGTCATTTCTCCAAGTAATACGCGCTTATCGCTTTCGACAAGTCTGTGTGAAACATAAGCCAGCGCTCCACAGCGAACACAAATAGCATGCACTTTATAAACATCTTCCGCTACAGCACAAAGGGCTGGCATAGGGCCAAAAGGAACTCCTTTAAAGTCCATATCAAGCCCGGCAATAATGACCCGGATTCCCTGATTGGCAAGTTGGGTGCACACATCAACCAAACCTTCATCGAAAAATTGGGCTTCATCGATGCCGACAACATCAACATCACCCGACATTAGCAAAATGCTTCCGGAAGAATCAACCGGTGTTGACCGTATAGCTGTTCGGTCGTGCGAAACTACCTCATCTTCCGAATAACGGGTGTCAATCTTAGGTTTAAATATCTCAACCTGTTGTTTCGCAAATTTAGCCCGCTTCAACCGGCGAATCAGTTCCTCTGTTTTCCCCGAAAACATTGAGCCACAAATAACTTCGATACTACCGCGTTTCTGCTGGTTAGGATGGTTCCGCTCTGAATAAATCATGATTTTTTTATTGAAAATTAGTAGTTGTGTTTTCTTTTTTCTGTCTATTATTGTACCTTTACACCCAAGTTAATACAATTCATTCTGCATACATAAAAATGCACAACTTTTAATAAACACCTTGGAAAATAATTTAGTTGTTTGAAACGTTGAATTATTTCATAATAAAGTCAATTTTTATTGATCAATTAAGATCACCGGATGTAATAAAACTTCTTTGCACAGGGCAAAGTTAAATAAAATAACAAGATTGAAACCGTTTTTATAAAAAAAGATATGAACAGAGAATTAATCGTTAAATTACTTCACAAAGACATACGTGAACTTGAGATGATA
>JAQTOL010000041.1 GCA_028748945.1 Paludibacter sp. | reverse complement strand
TTTTATTCATTCAGCTGAAATGAACTCCTTTCGACTTACCGAAATTTTCGGCTGGATAAAATAAGTCCCTTTTGACTTACCGAAATTTTCGGCTGGATAAAATAAGTCCTTTTTGACTTACCGAAACTTTCGGTCGGATAAAATGTGTTTCTTTAGTCTTCCCGAAATTTTCGGTCGGATATATTAAGTTCCTTTTGTCTTCCCGAAATTTTCGGTCGGATGAAATAAGTTCTGTTTGTGTTACCGAAATTTTCGGCGGAAACAAGCTTCCGGTTAGGAATCGTTCCTGTTTCATAAAATTACGATATATTAGAAACTGATGGAAAACAAAATATTAAAGAACACTGTAAACTTTCAATTCGCAGGATTGTATTTAATAGATACATCCTCTATATGTTACGCATGCAAAATTAAAATATTGTTTTGAAATAACCAACTAATTATTCGGATATTTTTATGTAAAATTAAAATAAATTTTGGTCTGAAATAGAAATATTGCCCACAAGCCCTTTAGCAACGGTTTTCGGGACAAAGGGCAGGTTGTAAGATGATTAAGATTTTTCAGGTGAAGGAATAAAAAAAATGCATGCAGGGAAAAAAGAGAGAAAAAAAGGAAAGAACAGGAGTTGATATTGTCCGGTTTATATATAAATATCCCGGTAATTGAAAAAATGACCGGGAAAAGATTTGTTCGCTGTATGTGTTAAACGGGTTCGATAACGAATAGGGTGGTTAATATAGAATACAAGTGACAGGATAAAAAGAATGCCGTATTATTCCATTACGAAAAAAAAAGAATAGAACGCGGATAAACGCAGGTGAAACAGATAAAAAACGGATTTAAATTTCACCTACGTGAAATGATTTTCAGACAGATGAGCGTCTATCATTTCTGCATGCATAAATAAAATCCGCATCTAAATCCGTATTCTTTCTTTTTAGCATTTTTCGGCTAAATCAGTGAGAATCCGCGTTCTATTCTTGAATTTTATATTACAGCAGATTGGACTTCCCATCCTAAACCTTATAGAACCATTAAATGATATGATGGGGTGTTTATGCGGGTTGTATATATCCTGTTCGAAGGAATTTTATCTATCCGCCGGGAATGATAAATGACTATGCCAATTCTTTTTTTAAAGTAAAACTAAAAGTGGTGCCTCTGTTTTTTTCGCTTTTTGCAAACAGAGTACCTCCGTTTCGCTCGGTAAATTCTTTACAGAGTATCAGGCCGAGTCCGCTGACTTCCTCTTTGTTGGTTCCCCTGAGATTCACGCCGGAATCAATAGAAAACAACTTGTTTAAATCGGTTTCATTCATTCCCAATCCATCATCTTTAATTGAAACTTCTATCAGTTTATTTTTTGTTTTTGCCTCAATTTCAATGACTCCATCCTTGTTCGAAAATTTAATGGCATTCGATAACAAATTAATAATGACAGTTTGCAACATCATTTCATCCGCATACACATAATAATTATTGTCAACGGTTGATTTAATCTCAATGTTTTTAGTTGCAGCAGTAGCTTTGCATTGTTCAATTTTTTTATCAATAATATCAGGTAGCAGCAGTTTTTCAGGATGAACAACCAAACCGCCCCATTGTGATTTTGACCAAAGCAATAAATCTTCTAATAACTGGTACAGATTCTCCGAGCTGTCATATAATCCGGTAAGGTAATACAATATTTCCTCATTCGTGTAACTTGAGTATTTGCTTGTCATTTGTTTTAGCAGCATTTTTAAAGCATAGGCCGGATTTCTCAGATCATGCCCTATGATAGCGAAAAATTTATCTTTAGCGGCATTTAATTCCGTTAGTTTCTCTTTCGATAATTTGAGTTCGATGTGGGTTCCTACCCGCGCCAGTAGCTCTCCTTTATTAAATGGCTTCGTAATATAGTCTACTGCACCCAGTTCGAAGCCATACATTATATTTTCGGAGTCAGTAACGGCGGTTAAAAAAATGATGGGAATATCTTTTGTGATCGAATTTGATTTGAGTATTTTACACACTTCGAAACCATCCATCTCCGGCATTTGAATGTCGAGCAGGATCAAATCGGGAGCTTGTTGGCTTATTGATTCCAGAGCATGTAATCCGGAAGATGAGACACTGACATTGTATCCTTTTTCATAAATAATGCTTCCCAATAATTGTAAATTCTGCGGATTATCATCCACGATTAAAATAGTTGCTTTTTTAGTTTTTGGCATGGCTTACTTATTTATAAATGCTGATAAATGATTTAATGTACCCGTAATATTGACGATATTAAATGACTGGATGGATGCCGAAAGTTGTGTACAGTAATCGGAAAGCTCAGGAATCTCCTTCTTTTTATTGTATGTTTCCAGTTTTACAACAAAATCCATTATCTCATCAATATTCAAAGTGTCAAGCAATTTTGAAATGGAAGGCATAAATGAATGCATCATCTCCTCTTTAAACGCGGGCGTAAGTTTTTTGGAATTTGTTTTATCTCTGATTTGTTCGGGGATCATATCGGGTTGCACAGCGGTCAGGGATGATGCCTCATAATCGAGGTATTTCATTAGTTTTTCGATTAAATCCTCTTTGTAAATAGGCTTAATCAAAAAATCATCCACCACCAGTCGAATCTGATCTTTTTGTTGTTTCATGCCCGAAGCGGTAAGTGCAATGATGGGGATATCTTTCAGTGTATCATCCGATTTAATATGATTAATCGCCGTGAAACCATCCATAACCGGCATTTGTATATCCATTAATATCAAATCGGGGCGTTGTTTACGGATGGCTGCCAAACATTCTTCCCCGTTTTCGGCTTCGATAATGGTAATGTTAAGTGATTCGAGATAGCCTTTTACTACTTCACGGTTTGTAAGAATATCTTCAGTCAAGAGTAAAACAGGGTTCTTAAACCTGATCCCCGATAAGTGTTGATACCTTTCATTTTTATTTTCATCACATTGTAATGAACCTATTTCTACATTTATCAATGAGAAAGTGAAGACGGAACCTTTGTCAATTTCACTCTCTACTGTTATGGTTCCTCCCAATAACTCCACCAGTCGTCTGGTAATGCTTAATCCCAGACCTGTTCCGGCATAGCGGTTTTTGTCTTTTTTTGAAGCCTGAATAAACGGTTCAAAAATAGCTTCGAGTTGATTGGCAGGAACACCTATTCCGGTATCCTTAATAATGAATTGCAAATCAACCTTACTCCCTTCCGTATCTTTCGGGATAATACTGATCGAAACATCAACCGAACCTTTGTGGGTGAATTTAATGGCATTTCCAATTAAATTGAATAATATCTGCCTTAAATACCTTTCGTCGGTAATCAGGCTCAGGGGTATCGCATCGTTAATATTGACATTCAAAGACAATCCTTTTTCCAAAACCTTCATCATGAAAACCGTGTGAATCTCTTTGATTATATTGTTTAAGTTTACCGGTTGATAGTCAATAACCATTCTGCCTGCTTCTACTTTCGATAAATCGAGAATGTCGTTAATAAGATTGAGTAGCATTTTGCTGCTAAGGATAATGTTGTTCAGGTACTCAACAAAAACAGCCTGGCCGGCTAATTTATCTTTTAGGATCCCGGAAAAGCCGACAATAGAATTCAGGGGGGTGCGTATTTCGTGACTCATATTGGCCAGAAACTCACTCTTCAACCGGTTGGCATCCTCGGCCGTTGTTTTGGCCTTGATCAGTTCTTTATTTGTTTCTGAAATCAATATTGTTCTTTGCTCGACTTTAATTTCAAGTTCAGCATTCACTTTTTGAATTTCAGCTTCCACCCTGTTATTCATGATCGCTATGCTTGCTAAATCCGTAACCGACTTTAAAATTTCAAAATCATCAATTTCCGGTGTTCGGGGTTCACTGTAATAGATTGCAAAAGTCCCCAAAACCTTCTCATCGGAATCGATGATTGGTTTTGACCAGCAAGATCTCAGGTTAGCCTTCGTTGCCAATTCGCGAAATGGAATCCAGTTTGGATGCGTAAGAATATCTGCTGCAATTACCTGTTTTTTTAAATAGGCAGCGGCTCCGCAGGAACCTACGGTTTCGCCTGTTTCCAATCCATCAATGGCCTTGTTGTAAAATTCAGGTAAGCCCGGAGCAGCACCTACATGCAGATGTTTCCCTTCTTCATCCAACAACAGAATGGAACATATGGAATTTGTATTTTCAGCTTCCACTGATTTGACAATTAATTCAAGAATCGCCGGTAGCGGAGTTTTTCTGATAATGGATTCAAGTATTTCTTTTTGCTCACGTTTAAACTTTTCATTCCGTTTCCGCTCGCTGATATCCCTGACCATTCCTCTGAATCCTGACACCTGATCATTTTCCTGAATGATAACCGTTGAAATATCAAGAAATAAATCTATTCCATTGATCTGAACAAAATTCACTTCAAATCGGTCCGACGACTTTTTGTTTTCTATACGTGACCTGAATCTCTTGTTCACTTCAGCCAAATAGTCTTTATGTACAAATTCAAAGAAAGTATGACCGATTAAATCGGTTGATTTGCTGAATCCTAATATCTTTGCAAGCGCATCATTCGAAAATGTAATAATTCCCCGATGGTCGGTAATATAAAACCCATCGTTCACTTCATTTACAAGACTACGGTATTTATTCTCGCTTTCTTTCAGTTTTTCAATAACAAGTTTACGCCCGGTTATATCCTTGGCAATACCACCCATTTGAACAGCAGTCCCATTTTCATCATAAATCAACGACTTCCTGTCTAAAATCCAGACGACAGAACCATCGGGTCTGATAATTCGATACTCTATTTCAGTTTTTCCTTTTTCCTTTAATTCTTTTATGCTCCATTCAGCCAGATGCCTGTCATCCGGGTGAACCATTTCAATCCATAGATTTGGATTCGTGACAAACTGCTCTGATGTAACTCCATAAAGAATTTCGAATGTATCATTCAGTTCAATTGATCCTGATGCATCCAACGACATATGCCAAACAGCATCGTTTAATTCCGAAACCAGATGTTTAAAACGTTCAGTTGATTTATGCAGGTTTTTCTCTGCTTGTTTGCGGATAATCTTGTTGTCGTTCGATTCACAGGCATAAGAAATATCCATGGCCATTTCATCAAGCAGCTTAACTTCAGACTGATTAAAGAAAAATGATTGATCGGAATAGATCATGATAGCAGCTATTGTTTTTCCAAATTCGTTGATTGGAAAAGCTGCGGAGGATTTGAATCCCAGTTTCAATGCATGTTCACGCCAGGGAATCATCTCTGGATTATTGGAAATGTCGTTTGCCAGAAAATGAACTCCCGACCTCAGGACTTTTCCGGTGGGACCATTGCCTGAAATTTCATCGTTTAAATCAATATTGATGGTTTGAATATAATCATCTACAAACCCATGTGAAGCAAGGGGTACAACCTTATTCGACCTTTCATCAATCATTCCGATCCACACCATACAGAATTTTCCATCTTCAATAACGATGCGGCATACCTCTTCGAAAAGTTTCTGATTGTCATCTATTCGTACAATGGCTTGATTGATATTACTCAGAACCGAGTACACACGATTTATTTTCTTAATCTCAACAACCGATTGAACTACTTCTTCCGTGCGATGCTGAACGCGATCCTCCAGTTCACTGTTTAGCTTTCGTAATTCCGTTTCAGTTTTTCGTTTAAAAACCAAATACTTATTAATAAAAAAGAAAAGCAGAAAAACAACCAGTAACTTAATTATAAGCGTTATGTTGAGTATAAATTGATTGTTTTTCATATTATCCACTTCTACTTCATCCCTTGCCTTCAAGATATGGTTTTCGGCTACAAAAATTCTGGAAGCAAGCAGACAAATACTGTCGGTAAGTATTTTCCTTTTATCAATAGCAGAGGATATATTCTTTAAACCGGATATTTTTTGTAGTTGCAAATCAGTTGAAATGTAATCAGCAGAATCAATTTTTTTCAGTACCAAGCGGTTAAGCGTATCATATGACAACATTAAACCGGGATGATTGATTAATGATTTAATCTGCAGGAGATGATTGGGAAGCTCTTTTTTAATCGTCGTGATAGACTCAAGATATTTAGGATCGTCACTGATAAGATAGCTGCTTGTGGAAACTTCCAATTCGACCATATTTGCAAGAATATGATTTAATTCATGATTTATTCTCTGTGTACGTCCTGCCAGTTGGCTTGTTTCGTACATGGCTTTGTTATTTGACGAAAAAAGAAGGAAAATAAATATAATGATTGTGGCTAATACGGAAAATGCCGAAATTATTTTTTGCTTAATGTTTAAACCCGGTAATTGTTTTTGATAGAATGTGGAAAGTATTCCCAAACTTAAAATAATAAATGAGATGGAAGTATTAAATGCCATTTTTGTCAGGTCAACCGGACCTATTCCTGCAAGTCCCATGAGGCCGGTCATGTAGCCTAATAGTCCAAGGAAACTGATTGTTAGTGAAAAATAGAGTAGAAATATTATCGTGAAGTTTTTTCTGAACTTTTGAAAAGAGAAAATAATATATCCCAGGCCAATCACCGAAAAATTCAGAGCCGTATTCGGAGCCATTCTGCCCGGGTTTGATGTCCCTATGGCATTTGCGGTTTCCCTGAAAAAAAAATCATCAATCCCGAAGTCCCTGCCCCAAAGATATTCACCTAACGAAAGCATTCCAAGCACAGCAATGAATAAACCGGAAATTCGTATCAGTATTTTATAAACTGGAGACTCCTGCTGCATAAAAACCAATACCAGACCTGAGAGCAAGAATGCTACAGCCGTATTTGCTTTCATCGAAACAGTATTGGATAGCAGACTTTTCAGTATTTCTATATCAAACTGCCAACCGATAAGAACCAGTAATCCTACGGTAGAAGTCAGGAGACCGGCAGTTATAATCAATGCTCTGTTTAATTTGGGGCTCATTAAATTTCGTATTAGAAAAAATTAATTATAATCTTATTTGTTTACACAGGATTTTGAGAACTATTCGTGTAATCATAAGTCCTTTTCAACGATTTTGAATATATTCCGATACAAATCGCGATGAATAATATTGCCGTATTCATTGGCATTTTGAAGGATCCTGCAAGACCGGTTAATTCGATCATGCCGTTAGCATAACCAACCAAACAGATAATGCTTATGATTAAAGCAATAATGTATAAAATTAAAATAACCGGGCTCTTATCCATTTTTCTGAATGAGCGTGCAAAAAGGACAATCGCCAATAAAAGGAATGAAAAAGCCGTGTTTGGTGCCATATGAACCGGCCACAAAGTAGCCGTATCCGGAACTGACATTCCGTAATTTAATCCGATGATATAGTGCGACAACACGACGAGACCTACTGAAGCAATCAGCACAGTTATCAAACGCGATAGCATAATACCTATGCGAAAATCATCACTTTGCTGAAGAATCAGCGCTAAAGCCAAGAATAGAAATGAAATATTGGAACTTAGTTTCATAGGTTCTGATCCCCCTTCAAAAGTTTGAAGTAAATTATTATCCATCTGCCAGCCGATAAAAACTAAAAGCGCGGAAATAAGAGTCATTACTCCGATAATTACGATTAGCAATCCATTAAATTTTGTTTTCATGCTGTTTTATTTTTAAAGAAGTTTCAGCTTTTATTTATCCGGCTGTTATTTAGATACTTAATATCTTCCAATTAAGGTTTATTATTTGTCTTCCGAATGTTCACCTGACAAGAAGCCAAACTCCAAAACAGAATCACATGTATATTTTGAACTTAACATCCGGTTCTTTTCGAAAAACACATCTTGTGTATACTGATAACAATGCCTTTGAAAGTAATTTCAGCTCCAATCAAAGGCAATAGTTCAATTCTTCAAAAAGCATTAGAATGCTTTTAAAATGCTATTTTTTATTTGTTTGTAAAAAGTTCCCATTAGCAACGATCTAATTCAACTATTGTTCAACTTGCAGTTAAACACCCAAAGATGTTCATTTCCCGGTTTCATATATCAAATGATATAATTATTGTTCGTTACAATTAATTAGCTATCAATTTAAAACAATAACTATGTAAATATAAGCAGAATATCTACTTAAACACAAAGTATTATTGATTTTACATTATAATTATTGTTCACATGTCACATTAATTGTTTTTATTTTGTAGCTAATCCGGTTATACGAATTCATTTTTTTCCGAATTGTTATTTATAACTCAAAAAAATAAAAGCCCCACCAAAATGGTGAGACTTTAAGAGTCAAACAGATTTACTGTTGTTTGTAATCCTTCGGTTTTTTCAAATAAATTCCGGTTATTTCTGATTTTCTCTGAACTGTTATTGGATAGTAAACTGGACTCAATCAGTTGTCCAAACCCGTTATTACGATCATCAGGTTTGTATATATCCGTAACGATCGATTGATAATTCAAAGGTTTTTTTCTTACCATGTATTTTACTCCTGCAGCACCCGCTGTATATCGATATCTTTACCGTACAAAACCATAATATCGTCCTTCTCGAAAATAGTATTGGCGGTTATAACTCCCTGTACATTGGAAACATTGCGGGTGATACCGATAATGTTTTTCTCTTGTGTCTTCTTGATGGTGGTAAGCACAAGTACGTTGTAGTTTTTTATCAGGGCTATTTGTTCCAGGGTCTTGCCGACAAATTTATCGGGTACAACGGCTTCGATAATGCTGAATCCTTTCGATAATTCAAAGGAATCGATTAAATGACTGTTGGTAAGTTTCTTTACCCACCGTTCGGCCGACTCTTGTTCGGGGCGCAAGATTTCATCTATTCCCATTGCTTCCAGAATGGTTTCGTGCAGAATGGAAATTGAGCGACTGATTAACCGGGGTACCTTCATCTTTTTCATCAAAGCGGTTGTCATGATATTAGCCGCTATATCTTCGCCGATACATACCATGACCACGTCGGTATTCTTGAGCGGCAAACCGGTGACGGCCTGAGCATCCGAACTGTTTAAACAGATGGCATAGGATACTTTATCCTTCACGGCTTCCACTTTAAGCATGTCATTATCCACCCCGATCACTTCGTGACCTAAATTGGTGAGTTTTTCGGCTATTGATGCACCGAAATTTCCAAGACCGATGATTATGTACTTCATTTGTTTAAAATTTATATGTTAGTTGATCAAAACTTCTTCCGAAGGATAACGATATTCATGTTGAGCCAGTTTTCTGAACACGGCAATAAATATTGTCAACATACTTACCCGGCCGATAAACATGGTGATGATGATAATCAATTTACCCGGGTTGCTCAGGGTGGCTGTTATTCCCCTGCTTAAGCCAACAGTACCAAACGCGGAAACACATTCGAAACTGATATTCAGCAATCCCTTGTCCCGGTCGAACATGCTCACACCAAATATGGACAGAAAGATGACCAGTATGGAAAGCGTGATGATTGCAAAAGCCCTGTTGACCGATTTTTGTGCTATCTCGCGTTTGTACACTTCTATTTTCTCTTTGCCTTTGGCCATGTTTATGAAATTGAGTACGGCAATGGCCAGCGTGCTTGTTTTAATACCACCACCGGTAGAACCCGGTGAAGCACCGACCCACATAAGGAAAAGTACCAGCATAAGGGTTGGTACGGTCAGCGCTGAGGTATCAACGGTATTGAATCCTGCCGTACGCGTGGTGACCGAACCGAAAAAGGCCGTCACTATTTTACCCCAGGAACCGTGTTCGGCCAGGGTATGATTGTATTCAAAAATATAAAACAAAAGGGTTCCTCCAACCGTCAACAGGATCGATGTCACCAGAACAAGCCGCGTATTTACATTGATAATACGATGCATACGGATACGCTCGTGGCTTTCGGTAAAATTATAAAACAGATTCTTCAGGTTATTTTTGATATAACTCAATAGGTTGAAAACAATCGGGAAACCGATTCCGCCCAGGATAATCAGGAAGGCAATGATAATATGCAGCGGATAATTGAAGCGGTAAGCCGGTTCATAAAAACTGTTTTGCAGGGTGGAAAATCCGGCATTACAAAAACCCGATATGGAGTGGAAAACGGAAAAAAACAAACGATCGGTGAACGATGAAAGGATGGCTGTGTCGAGACTCATGAACACAAGCAAAGCCCCGAAAGCTTCGATAATAAAAGTGATGATAATAATTCTTTTCAGCGTGCTGAATACTTCGCCGATTTTCTCGGTATTGGTCATGGCGCTAAGCAACATTTGATTTTCGTACGAAGATCCGGCCTTGAAAAAGTAGCTGAAATAACTGGTAAAAGTCATGATACCGAGTCCGCCCAACTGGATAAGCATAAGAATGGTCATCTGTCCGAAGGGAGTGAAGAAACTTCCGGTATCGACCACTACCAAACCGGTAACACAAACCGCGCTGGTGGAAGTAAACAAGGCATCTATGACTGATATGGAAGTATAGGTTGCCCTGGGCAGCAACAGCATCCCGGTACCAACCAGAATGATAAACAGGAAACTTAAAATGAATAATTGCGCCGGATTTAGGGTCATTCGCCTGAAATCAAACGAACTGGAGGCCAGTTCACGAATGAAAATCAGAATTAAAGCAAGGTATACCCAGATTCTGGCATTCAGGAAAAGTAAAAATGTAAAATTATTCTCGATGAGAAATTCAAGTTCAATGAAAATCAGTACCAGTATAAAGAGTACCAGCAGAAAATCGAAAGGCATCACATTGATTTTGGGACGGGTCTTTTTAAAGAAATAACGGAAACTGACCGATCCCACCCCAACAAACAAGGCAATGAGATAAATCAGTTGCAGAAACTTCTGTTCAACCGGCTTATGGTCAAACCCGAGATCAAAGACTATCGATAATATGGCTATAATGCTAATTATAAACGGTAGTTGTTTAATGATAATGATTTTTTTGTTCATTAATTTTTATTCAAATTAAAACGATACGGGTTTCAAATTAATTTGCAGTGAAACAAACATATATATCCGGCTGAGTTAAGTAATATGAACTAAATAATGTCGTACAATTTTCATTGTTGCACCCGATAGAATTCGGGATAGGGATAGGCTGAATTTATACATACGACATTATATTCTTACAAGCACTTCTCAGCCATTACGATTACAAATATAGTTGATTTTAAATGCATATCATTGAAAACAGGCATAACTAAATGCAAAAAGCCGGTTGAAATGTTTCAACCGGCTTTTACGACAGACTCTTTACTACTTGAAAACAGTCATTACAACCATTTCCTCCTTCGGAAATAAATCAATACCGCACCGGAGAAAACGAACATCAGCATGATGGATAAGGGGTAACCCCATTTCCAGTCCAGTTCGGGCAAATGTTTAAAGTTCATACCGTAAATACTCGCAATCAAGGTGGGTGGCATAAAGATTACCGATACCACGGTAAAGATTTTGATGATCTTATTTTGTTGCAGGTTTACCAAACCAAGGAAGGTATCCTGCAAATAATCCAAGCGGTCGAAACCAAAACGGGTGTACTCGAACAATGAATTGATATCTTTAATAATCATGGACAGACGGGGCAGAAGTTCTTCGGGAAAGAAATTACATTTAAGCATGTTGGATACAACCCGTTGTTTGTCAATCAGGTTTTGACGAATAATCATCACCTTCTCCTGTAAGTTCTTGATACGAATCAAAATATCTTCATCCAGATCCTCCTCCGTGTTCAGCGTCTTACTTAAATTGGTAATCTGATCGGTGGCTTCCTCTATCATGTCGGCATCATATTCAACACGGGTTTCGAACAAAGCTACCATCACATGAAAACCGGTTGGATAATTGTTTGTATTGGCATATATTTTCTTGATAGTCTCGTTGAATGATTTTAATTCCACATTTCGCACCGAAACCAGAATCCCGTTTTTTATAATAAACGAAACCGCTTCCGATGTGTAATTATCTTGTAAAAAGTTAGAATTGGCAACAATGCTGTCGTCAGTCTGCATATAGCGCGAACTCATCTCGATTTCTTCAATCTCTTCATCTTCCTGGATATAGATTTTCAGAAAGTCTTCCAACTCATCCTCTATCTTTTCGGGAACATCGTTTAAGTCAATCCAGAGTAAATCTTTAATATCTATTTTTTTTAGCATATCAAGACTTTTGGATATTTTGATTTTCCCGTTTTCGTGGTAAAAGATTTTTAATTCTGACATGATATTTTCTCTTTTTAGTAGATTTATTTTATTTCAATATTAATAGATTCTGTTATTCCTTCTGCAAACCAATGTACCTTAAAAGAATGACGAAACTAACAAAGTGCCCGAAAGCCCGATTAAAATGATAATGGTGCCCCAACCTATAAAGTTTTGCCATGCCTTATTTACATACTTACCCATCACTTCTTTGTTATTCACAAGTAATATCATACAAACCAAAACCACCGGAAGCAACAGTCCGTTGGCCACCTGCGACCACAACGTGATAAGAATCAGCGGCGCGTTTGGAATTAAAATGATAGCCGCACCTATTAAAATAATAAAGGTAAATAACCAGTAAAACTGGGGTGCTTCTTTCCATTTCTTGTCAATACCTGCTTCGAATCCAAAAGCTTCGCATACATAAAATGCAGTAGCCACGGGTAATATGGTTGCTGAAAATATGGAAGCAATAAATAATCCGAAAGCAAAGGTAATGGATGCCAGATCACCGGCAATAGGCTTTAAAGCCATGGCGGCATCTTTTGCTTCATTGATGGAAACTCCGTTTATATGAAGCGTGGAAGCACAGGCAATAATAATAAAGAAAGCCACCACCACCGTAATCACGCTCCCGATCACTACATCCCACAAAGTATATTTATAATCGGTAATTTTCAGACCCTTT
>JAQTOL010000040.1:8675-12942 GCA_028748945.1 Paludibacter sp. | reverse complement strand
CGGGTGCCATGGATTCAAAACAATTTGCACTGGCGTATGATTCTGCCTCAGTTTTAATTCCTAAAGCATTTGACTATTACAGTATTAAAAGTCTTTACATTACAAATTCAACTTATGCTTATTTGGGTATGAAGACCGGAGATTATGGAATTGGTGGAATTGGAAAGAAATTCTCAGCCGGTGATTGGTTTAAAGTTATTATTAAAGGATACAAAGAAAACGTTCAGACCGGAAGTATAGATGTGTATCTAGCCGATTTTAGGGACAGTAAAAGTATGATTTTAAAAGACTGGCAAAAGGTCGATGTAAGTGCATTGGGTCAGGTCGATTTAGTTACATTTACATTCGATTCTTCGGATAAATCGGGTGGTTGGCTCAATACACCGGCATATGCCTGTATTGATAATATTGAATTCACACAAACAATCAGTACCAAATGATAAAGGAACAAGTATGAAATTAAGCTTTTATCTGTCATAATATTTGCATTTCATACCTAAAACCGGGGCATTTATGTCCCGGTTTTTCATTTTTATAAAAAAGTTTTCACAATAGCTTTCTGAAAATGAATAGGGTAGGATATTTGTGAAATAAATATAGTTGAAAAGCATTGTATATTTGTCGAAATGCACTACTTTTGCGCCGGGTAAGTCCTACACGACCAGCTCCCTTTGAACTCCCCTAGGGCTTGACCGCAGCAAGGGTAAAAGGTCGTAGCGGTGCGATGTAGGGGGCTTACCCACTTGCCTCTTTAGCTCAGTTGGCCAGAGCACGTGATTTGTAATCTCGGGGTCGTTGGTTCGAATCCGACAAGAGGCTCAAAAAGCTGCTTTCAACAAATGAAAGCAGCTTTTTTAATGCAGTCAAGTTTCTAAGGTTTCATTTAAGACAAGAATTGAAAATTAAAAGTATACAATTATGAAAGGGTTTACGACGATTTTGTTTTTAATTATATCCAATACATTTATGACGTTTGCCTGGTACGGTCACTTAAAATTTAAAGAATTTTCGTGGGGAAAGGGTTTGGGAATGATCTCTATTATATTAATCAGTTGGGGATTGGCTTTTTTTGAATACCTTTTTCAAATTCCTGCTAATGAAAAAGGATTTAAAGGGAACGGAGGTCCATTTACACTTTTGCAACTAAAAACAATTCAGGAGGCAATTACATTAACAGTATTTGTGGGATTTACGCTCCTTTTTTTTAAGGAAGAAAAGCTGGGTTGGAACCATTTGGTTGGATTCGCATTGATGATTTTAGCAGTATTTGTAATTTTTAAAAAGTGGTAAGTGCCGGTTTCTATCTAATTGACTGGTTACAAATCTTTTATTAAAATATGCTCTTTATATTGATCGGTATGAATTTTCATCTCCAATGTCTTTTGCCAAAATGCATCCAGATGTTCATTTTTACTGTTTAAAAATAATTCGGATCCAAAGGTATCTAACTTATTAAACAGCATTCTGACAGATAATTGGTTGATATCTACAGCCGGCATATAATTTTTGGCTCTTAAATCCTCATTATATACTTCAATCAATACAGTTACTTCAACTAATCTTGTCAGTATTTGATTGACAAGCCAGATGGGTAATCTTTGACTTAATGCAATCTCCTCCGACGATAAAGGAGGTTTTCGTTCTTCCAATTGCTTTACTATGACGTAAGTAATAAACAATGTCAGAAAATTTTTATACCTTGTACTTATGTTTTTTGTGTCTGCTTCAAATTCAAAGTTCTGGATATTTTGCGAAGCATATGAAATTTCAGCCCCTAACAAAACAATCAGACACGATATTTGTAACCATAATAACAACAAGGGAACGGCTGCAAAACTTCCATATACTATGTTGTACCTTGACAAGTAAACCTGCCCGTTGATGTATAGCATCTGAAAAGCCTGAAATGCACTACCTGCAATTACTCCGGCAATAAGTGCATTGTAAAAACGCACGCGAGTGTTAGGGATAACCATATACATGATGGTAAATACCAACCAGTTTATGATGTAAGGTAAGAATTTAACACCAAATCGCAGAATCGGACTTAAAACCTGGTAAATAAATGTTTGAGATAAAGCTTTGCTTACAAAAATGGAGAAACCGCTCGAAAAAACAATAAATAAAGGAACTATAAGAATAGTAGAAAAATAAATGGTAAACTGCCTGAATGGGGAACGTGATTTCTTGACCTGCCAAATCCCGTTAAATGCACTTTCGACCTGCATAAAAAAGTTCATAACCGACCAGAATAAAATGGCTATTCCTACCCCGATAAAAATACCGCCCTGAGTTGTTTCAAGATACCTGTCGACAAATCCCATCACAGTGGGAATCATGTTTGCCTGACCTAAAAAAGTCCCTTTTAATGTGTTTTCAATAAGTCCTTTCACTCCGAATCCTTTACCTATGGCAATAATAAGGGCAAAAAGAGGGATAATAGCAAAAAGAATTGAATAGGTAAGGGCTGAAGCACGAATATTAAGTTTGTCTCCAATAAAGCCCCTCACTGCTAAAATTAATGTTTTGACTATCCGATATAAAAACCGTCGGGACCTTGACAATTCATTTTCAGTGATTCTCCAGATGTCGTAACGAATAAAATTATAAATCCGGACGATAAACGCGACTGGTTTCGACATTTTTGAATTGAATTATATGAGATTGACATTAAAAAAATAGTAGGTCTGTAAGCCGGGTTCTGTACCTTGCAAATGCAAAGTGTCTGTCATTTATCTCGAACATAAGTCACCTTATGTCTCCAGCAATCTACCCCCCGACATCGGGCGAGCAACCCTACTGCGTCGGTGTACATGATCTTGCAACCCATAAGACGTACGGCTTCGAATGTTACCATCCGAACCGGTGAGCTCTTACCTCACCTTTTCACCCTTACTCCGACACCTCACCCGCCTTCCATCTCCAACCGGAGAGGGGAAAAGGTAAAGTGTTTATGGAGCGGTTATTCTCTGTTACGTTACTCTGCCCTCACAAACAGCTTCCCGTTAGGAAATATGGAGCTCTGTGTTGCCCGGACTTTCCTCCTTTCCACAAGGGAAAAGCGACAAACCGACCTACTATTTACATGCAAAGATAGAAATAATAATCTTAAAATTGATTTGTTTCTTTAAAATACCAGTTTCCATTATATTATGTGTTAATTATAATTTAATAATGAAGAATTTCTTTATAAATCAACAATTGCCCGACTTCGTTGTTTATTAAATCATTGAACAGATTTTATAAAACCAGAAATATATGAGTAAATTAGGTATTAAAAAGGGGGATAAAGTTGTGATTATTGGTGGAGGTTTTGCTGGATTGCAGTTAGCCAGAACACTATCGAAAGGAGATTTAAAGGTTATTTTGGTTGATAAGCAAAATCACCATCAATTTCAACCATTGTTTTATCAGGTAGCAACCGGGCGTCTGGAACCATCAAGTATCTCATTTCCATTTCGTAAAATTTTTCAAAAAAGTAAAGTAGTTGATTTCCGAATGGCAGACATTGTCAAAATAAATCCGAAGGAAAAAAAACTTATGACTACATATGACAGGAGCATAAGCTATGATCATTTAATAATTGCCACGGGTTGCAAGACAAATTTTTTTGGTAATAATGAAATGAGTGAAAATACATTTTCGATGAAGACCACGCAGGAATCCATTAATATTAGAAATAAAATATTATTTAGTTTTGAAAAAGAGATATTTGCCAGAGTTGAAGATAAACAGGCGTTTATGAATATTGTTATTGTTGGTGCCGGCCCCACTGGAGTAGAATTATCAGGTGCATTTGCCGAACTTAAAAGGAATGTTTTACCAAAAGATTATCATAATATTGATTTTTCAAAATTTAATATTATTCTGCTCGAAGGGAGTAAGAATACTCTCAATAACATGAGTGAAGAGTCCAGAATTGCATCAAAAACATACCTTGAAGAGATGGGTGTTATTGTAAAAACTGAGACACTTATCAAATCGTATGATGGAAATGTGGCTGTTTTGAATAATGGAGAAACAATTCCAACAAAAAATGTGATTTGGGCTGCCGGCGTGACCGGGAATATAATTGAGGGTTTAGAAGAACAGGATGTTTTAAAAAACAGATATATTGTAGACCGTAATAATAAACTCAAAAGATTCGACAATATTTATGCGTTAGGAGATGTGGCTTATATGGAAACGCCTGACTATCCGCATGGTCATCCTCAGGTGGCAAATGTAGCTATCAATCAGGCTAAAACATTAGGGAAAAATATTTTAA
>JAQTOL010000040.1:0-8665 GCA_028748945.1 Paludibacter sp. | reverse complement strand
AAAATGATAATTTTGAGCCGGTTGAATATGAATATAATGATATGGGTATGATGGCGACTATTGGAAAGAATAAAGCAGTAGTGGAACTTCCATTTTTTAAATTTAAAGGACTTATTGCCTGGTATGTATGGATGTTTTTACATCTTATGTTGATTTTGAGTGTTCGCAATAAACTGGTGATATTTTTCAATTGGGCTTGGAGTTATTTAACGCACGATACTTCTTTACGACTAATTACCTTTATTGATTACAAAAAAGAAAAAGTGACAAATTCCTGAATAAAAAAAGCTTCCGGATGGAAGCTTTTTTTATTGGTTATCACATAATATATCAGGTTTTAACGATATTCGTTATCGGTAAGTCAAGATTGATAAATTCATGATTTAGTGTTGATTAGTTAATAATTTTATTTTCTGTTTTCAGGTAATCCGTATGTATTTACCACAAAATCGATGTCTTTATCACCTCTTCCACTCAAGTTGACAAGTATTGATTTTTGCGGGAATTCTTGTGCCAGTTTAATGGCATAAGCAACAGCATGAGCACTTTCCAGTGCCGGAATGATACCTTCCAAACGGCTAAGTTCATAAAATGCATCTATAGCCTCTTCATCATTAATTATGTCGTATTTTACTTTTTTAAGGTCTTTAAGCATGCTATGTTCAGGTCCGACTCCCGGATAATCCAACCCACTAGCCTCAGAATAAACCGGACTGGGTTCTCCTTGTTCATCCTGCAACACATAACATTTAAACCCGTGTATAATACCAGGAGTTCCTTTTGTCATAGTAGCGGCATGATCACCTAATTCCATTGATCTTCCGGCAGGTTCTATTCCGTATAGTTGACATTCTGAGTCATCCAAAAATGCGGAGAAAATTCCCATCGCATTGCTTCCTCCACCAACACAAGCCACCACCTTATCGGGCAATTCACCTGTCATATCAAAGAATTGTTCTCTTGCTTCAATACCAACTACCCGTTGAAAATCACGCACCATCATAGGAAAAGGATGTGGACCAACAACAGAACCAATACAATAAATTGAATTTATAGGATCTTCCAGATAAGCTCCGAATGCAGAATCTACAGCTTCTTTCAAGGTTTTTAAGCCATGAGTAACCGGAACTACTTTGGCACCCAGAATTTCCATGCGAACCACATTCGGATGTTCTTTGGCAATATCAACCTCACCCATGTGTATTTCACATTCCAATCCAAAATAAGCAGCAGCTGTTGCTAAGGCAACTCCATGTTGTCCTGCACCGGTTTCTGCTATCAGTTTCTTTTTACCAAGATGCTTTGCAAGTAAAGCTTCACCCATGCAATGATTCAGTTTATGAGCTCCTGTATGATTTAAATCTTCTCTTTTCAGATAAATTCTACCACCATATTTTTCCGATAAACGATTACAGAAATAGACTGGTGTAGGTCTACCCTGATAATGTTTTCTGATGCTACGAAGTTCAGATATAAAATTATGCGATTTGCTAATTGCATAATAAGCGTCTGTAATTTTTTTCATTTCAACTTCAAGAACAGGGGGAATAAAAGCTCCACCATATTCTTTAAAAAATCCATCCTTATCAGGGAATTCTTTAAAATAATTGTCAGCCATAATTTAGTTACTAATTTATAGTGTTTATAATTAATTGATTATTATTTGTTCCGTAGAATGTTATTGATAGAAAGACTAATTAGCATTTGAAAAAAAACAGGAGTTAAGCAAGTTTATCTTGTCTGATTTTAAGTAGACAAAGATAAAACAATTTTGTAAGAGTGAAATTAAATAACTGAATATTTTATTGTTTTGATTTAAAACAGGGCATAATACTATTCAATTCATAGAATCAATCTCAGCATCGATACTTTAAAATAAAAATAGTATTTTTGTAGATCAAATAAAGCCGTTTAAAATAGATTAAGATTCATAATTTAAATTATAAACAAAAAGAAATGATACAATCAATGACCGGCTTCGGTAAAGCCACTTGCGAATACGGAAATAAAAAAATCGTTGTTGAAATTAAATCGCTTAACAGCAAACAATTGGACGTTTCAACGCGAATTTCGGGTTTATATCGTGAAAAGGATATTGAAATACGCAATGAACTTTCACAAAAATTAGAACGTGGTAAAATTGATTTTTCTCTCTATGTGGACAATTCGGGAAAGGAATCTGTTACACAAATCAATCAATCCGTTATTGAATCTTATTATTTGCAAATCAAAGATTTATCCTCTAAACTGGGAATTGAAGTTCCTTCCAATTGGTTCGAAGTTTTACTCCGGTTACCCGATACAATGAAGACTGAAACGATTGAATTGGATGAAAATGAATGGATTGAGATTCGTAAAACGATGGCTGAGGCTATTGAGCAATTCACTTCTTTCAGGATACAAGAAGGAAAATCGTTGGAAAATGTGTTTTATAACAAAATAGCCCATATAGGTCAATTGCTTGATGATGTAGCACCTTTTGAAGGGGAACGAGTAGAAAAAATCAAAGCCCGTCTGGAGGAAAACTTGCAGGCTTTGTCCGATAAAATTGATTATGATACTAACCGGCTGGAACAAGAATTAATCTATTACATTGAGAAGCTCGATGTAAACGAAGAAAAAGTACGTTTACGTAATCACCTGGAATATTTTATAGAAACTATGCAACACGAAAAATCACCGGGTAAAAAACTAGGGTTTATTGCACAAGAGATTGGTCGTGAAGTAAATACACTTGGTTCAAAATCAAACAACAGTGATATGCAAAAAATCGTTGTACTTATGAAAGATGATTTGGAACAAATTAAAGAACAGGTATTAAATGTTTTGTAAGTAACCCGAAGCAAATAGTCAACTGTTGTAGGAAAGGATAAATGTATTTGTTAACTTTATCAATAAACAACAGGTAAAAATATTTCCAATAAACACTTTAAATTAAAAATTACAGACAAAAGATGTCCGGTAAATTAATTATATTTTCAGCTCCATCCGGAGCAGGTAAAAGTACCCTGGTACATTATTTATTAGGGCGTGGACTTAATATGGAGTTTTCCATTTCAGCCACAAGCCGTCCGCCACGGGGTGTTGAAAAAGATGCGAAGGATTATTATTTTATCAGTGCCGAAGAATTTAGACAAATGATTGATAATAATATGTTTATTGAGCACGAAGAGGTATATAAAGATTGTTACTACGGCACGCTTCACAGCGAGGTAGAACGTATAACCGGTAGTGGTAAAAATATAATTTTTGATATTGATGTGAAAGGCGGGCTAAACATTAAGAGTCAATTTGGTGACCGGGCATTGGCAATTTTTATTGCTCCGCCAAGTGTAGAAATTCTTCATCAACGATTGAATGCAAGAGGAACAGATACTCCCGAGATGATAAAACGCAGGGTGGAGAAAGCAGACTACGAAATGACTTTTGCATCTCTATTTGATTTAGTGATAGTGAACGATGATTTAGAAAAATCAAAGAGTGAGGCTGAGCAGGCTATACGTCATTTTTTAAATATCGAATCAGTTTAAAGCGATGGAACCGGAACATAAGGTTGAAAAAAAGAAAAAGGTCGGAATCTTTTCCGGTTCATTTAATCCCATCCATATTGGTCATCAGAATCTGGGTAATTATTTAATTGAGAACCAAATCGTGGATGAGGTCTGGTTTGTTGTTTCTCCTTGTAATCCATTGAAAAATCAAACTGATTTGCTTGATGAGTATTTACGTTTGGATATGTTGATGCTGGTTATTCAGGACAGTCAATATTTCAAAGTTTCGGATGTGGAGTTTACTATGCCAATTCCTTCTTATAGTATTGATACATTGCATCTTTTGTCGTCCCAATTTCCGGAAAATCAATTTCATTTAATTATCGGAAGTGATAATGCATTGGTTTTTGATCAATGGAAAGATTATCTTCGTATTCTTAATGAATTTCCCGTGATGGTTTATCCGCGCCCTGGATATAATTTTGAAGACGTTCGTGATAAATATCCCCAAATGGTTTTACTTTCCAGTCCTTATTTCGATATTTCCTCCACTCAAATCCGCGATTTTATCGCACAAAAAAAGGATGTAAGGCAGTGGTTACATCCTTCTGTTTATCAATTTATTATTGAAAACAATCTCTACCAATAGTTTATAGATAAGGATTGTTTTTCTTTTCATAACCGATAGTCGTTGTAGGGCCATGTCCACTATAAACAACGGTGGAATCGGGGAGGAGGAATAGCTTTTTAGTAATAGACAGGATCAAAGTAGCAAAATCACCTCTAGGTAAATCGGTTCTACCTATAGATCCTCTGAAAAGTACATCCCCGACAAAAACAACTCCTTCTTTTTCAGAATAAAAAGCCACACTTCCGGGTGAGTGCCCGGGTACAAGCAGTGTGGTCATAATCGTATTTCCGAATTTTATTTCCTGATTTTCAACTATATAATTTCCAATCGCTTGCCCTTCTTCACTGACAGACAGTCCAAATGAACGTGCTTGTGTAACAAAACTTTCCACTAAATATTCATCTTCAATATTTGCCTCCGGTTTAATCCCAAAGGTATCAAATATGAATTTATTTCCGAATTGGTGATCGAGATGTAAATGGGTATTAATAACGCGTTTAAGAGTCAATTTCTTTTCCTCTAAGTAGTTTATTATTGCACTTTTTTCATCCTTATTTAAACAGCCGGCATCGATAATAACAGCTTCATTTGTTTCATCATGAACAATATAAGTATTCTCCTGGAATGGATTGAAAGTAAATGTTTTAATTGTCATATTATTTTGTTATTCATTGTTATTATGGTTATTCATAGTTATTTAATGATTGGCAAATAACCTAACCCGAAAAAAGTAATTAACTGTAAATAACTCTGAAGGTAATTATCTGTTTATAAAGGTACATAAACCCCTTTCTTGGTTTTAAAATATTCTTCTTCAAAATAGTCACTTACTTCATACATTTCAGCAATAGTCTTAAAAGGCTGAATTTCATATTGAAGTTCACCTCCTTTGAGGCAGATGAGTCCGTTTGGTAGTGCGTTTATCTGTTTTTTGGCAATATTTTTTTTCACCAATTTCACTAAATCACCCAGTGGCATTACAGCACGACTGACAACAAAATCAAACTTTTCCTTTTCGTCCTGAATACGCAAATGCTTTAGTGTGATGTTTTTTAATCCGATAGCCGTTGAAACTTCAATCCCCACTTTAATTTTTTTGCCGATGGAATCAATTAAAACGAATTTTGATTCTGGAAAAAGTATGGCCAATGGAATTCCCGGAAAACCACCTCCGGTACCAACATCTAAAATAACAGATCCGGGATGGAAATTAATAATTTCGGCAATGGCTAATGAATGTAACACATGATGTTCATATAAGTTTTCAATGTCCTTACGCGAAATCACATTGATTTTTGAGTTCCACTCAAAATATAAGTCATAAAGTGCTTCAAATTGAGCCTTTTGTATTTCACTTAGATTCGGAAAGTATTTTAAGATTAGTTGCATCGAAATATATTTTCCTGCAAAGTTAGTCTAATTTTACAAGAGAATAAAAAAAAGTCTCACTTAAATCAATCGGGAATAGGTATTCATAAAATATTCAGTGCAGATTTTGTTAAAACAAAAAAAATGTCTATTTTTGACCTTTGTTTGTTTCTCGAAATTAGAAAATCTCAATTCTAGCTATGTGGAAAGATTTTTTTTATTTCTCAAAGAGTCAACGAATTGGTATCATTGTTTTATTAGTGCTCATTGTGATAGTTTTAGTAGCTAATTATACATTACCAATTTTCTTCCCAACGACCAATGAACCGGAATCATCCTTTCTGACTGAGGTGGATTCGTTTAAAAAATCATTGGTTTCCATTGACAGTTTGAAGAAAGTCGAATGGAAACGCCAATATGAAGAGCGATATCAAAAGTACCAGCCATTTCCTTCATTCCAGAAGAATAACGATTATTCTCTTTTTCCTTTTGACCCCAATACGGTTGATTCAACTACATTTGTCAAATTGGGATTAAAACCTTTTATTGCATCTAATATTTTGAAATACAGGAAAAAGGGTGGCTTATTTCGTGGCTCAGCCGATTTCGGAAAAGTGTACGGAATTTCACCGGAGAAGTTCAAAGAATTGGAACCTTATATTTCAATAAAAGATAAGCACTTACTAAAAAATGATTCGTTGGCTAATAATACCAATGACCAGAAAAAGAATGTAATAGTAGATTTAAATTCGGCTGATACAACACTATTAATGCAGATTAAGGGAATCGGACGGGGGTACGCAAAAGGCATAATCCGTTTTCGGAGTGAAACAGGTGGTTTTGTTTCGGTGGATCAGTTGAATGAAATTTATGGTATGCGTCCTGAGAACTTTGAGCGAATCCGACCTTATTGCAGGGTAAATCTGAATTTAATTCAAAAAATAAAAGTTAATACTGCAAGTGTGGAAAGATTGAGAAGACATCCTTATCTTAGTTTCTATCAGGCAAAGGCGATTTACGAACTGCGAAGGAACAGGGGAAAACTAAATAATATTGACGACTTGAAAGAATTATCAGAATTTACATCCGAAAGCTTAACCAGAATACAACCCTATTTAAGTTTTGAATGAAAGATTCATGTAATTAGCATTCATTCAGCAGGTAAGCCACATCTATTTTTTACCGGAATCAGGCTTATAAGAAGTCATGACCTGAACATGTACCGGACTTTTAACCTCTAAATTGATTTCACGCACATTGCTGATTTTAATAAACATCGAATAATTTCAGTATATTTGTTCTCTTATACAAAACAAGATAAACATGACAACAATATCTGGTCACATCGTCGATGTGATTTCCAAAATTATATACAAGGGTATCATACAAATTGAGAATGGCAAAATAGTACATATTTTACCCTCAGATAATGTTGATTCTCAATTTATTATTCCGGGTTTTGTGGATGCTCATATTCATATTGAAAGTTCCATGATGATGCCGGCCGAATTTGCCCGTTACAGTCTTATACACGGCACAGTAGCCTGTGTTTGCGATCCCCATGAAATAGCGAATGTTTGCGGAATTGAAGGTGTGGATTACATGATTGAGAATGGAAAGCATTCACCCATGCAATTTTATTTTGGCGCTCCATCTTGTGTGCCATCAACGAAATTCGAGACTTCAGGTGCTGTTTTGGATGCTGAAGCTGTGGAGACATTATTGCAACGCGATGATATTTACTTCCTGGCGGAAATGATGAATTATCCGGGCGTTATTCATAAGAATAAGCAGGTTCATCTTAAACTGGAAGCTGCAAAACGTGCCGGTAAACCTATTGATGGTCATGCTCCCGGACTAATGGGTGATGATCTGGTAGCTTATGCCGCAGGAGGTATTACAACCGATCACGAATGTATGACCGTCGAAGAGGCTGAGGCTAAAATGGCTTTGGGCATGAAAGTATTGATTCGAGAAGGCAGTGCAGCTAAGAATTTTGATGATTTATTGCCTTTACTGGAAAGACATACCGGCAATATCATGTTTTGTTCGGATGACAAGCATCCGGACGATTTAATAAAAAACGGGCATATCGATACACTGGCACGCAGGGCAGTGGCAGCCGGCTACGATCCGATAGAAGTACTTCGCGTGTGTTCACTTAATCCGATTGAACATTATAAATTAGAAATAGGCTTATTACAGCAAGGAGATTTTGCCGATTTTGTAATAGTGAATGATTTAAAAGATTTTGAGGTTCAGTCAACTTATATAAGAGGTGAAAAAGTCGCTGAAAACGGGCAAGTTTGTTTTGAAAGATATATTCCTACCTACCTGATTAATAATTTCAATGCAAGCAAAATTACCCGGAATCAACTTCGGGTTGAACCGCATGGAAAACAATTGAAAGTTATCGAAGTGGAAGACGGTCAATTATTTACACACTCAATTTTTTGTGAACCAAAAATTGAAAATGGAAATGTTGTTTCAGATATGGAAAACGATGTTTTGAAACTGGTCGTTTACAATCGCTATCAACCTTCATCACCAAGTATAGGTTTTATAAAAAATATAGGGTTAAAAAGAGGCGCCATTGCTTCAACGGTAGCTCACGACAGTCATAATATTGTAGCTGTAGGAACTACTGATGCTGAAATAACACTGGCAATTAACCGGATTATTGACAGCAAAGGGGGTATAGTTGCCTGCCATGGTGAACAATCCTGTTTGCTGGCTTTACCCATCGGAGGATTAATGTCGGATGTGGAAGGTAAACATATTGCCCTTAAATATGAAGAGGTTGACGCCTGGGCTAAAGAATTGGGATCTTCTTTAAATGCTCCGTTTATGACTGTAGCCTTTATGTCGTTGTTGGTTATTCCTGAACTAAAACTAACTGATACAGGTTTATTTGACGGATCAATTTTTGCTTGTACCAAGCTGATGGAATAGACTTTTTTCAGACTAACCCTCTTACCTGAGCGATAAAGCAGAAAATGAAAGCCTAATGTTGTACTGAAGACAACATTAGGCTTTCTTAGTTACAGCGGAAAGTGTGAGATTCGAACTCACGGTGCAGTTACCCGCACAACGGTTTTCTAGACCGTCCCGATCGACCACTCAGGCAACTTTCCTTTATTCAGAGTGAAAATTTACAATTTTTTTAATTGGTGTG
>JAQTOL010000039.1 GCA_028748945.1 Paludibacter sp. | reverse complement strand
AGCACGGTTTTTCATATTGGTGGAGGAACCTTAAATGTTGAAAGTCCGCATAAAACCTATCTGAATTTTAGAAATAACTTGTTGTTATTGTATAAAAATCTACCGGATAATTTGCTGAAAAAGATAATGATGTCGCGTTTTTTCTTTGATTATGCAGCAGCTTTTCAATTATTTATTACCGGTAAACCACGCAATGCGTTTAGTGTTTTTAAAGCCCGAAGAGACTATCATGGTTTACGTTCAAATTTTAAAGAAAAACGTAAAGAAAATATCTTAAATACAGTAAACAATGATATTTCTGAAATCCTTCAGAAAAGTATTGTTTTTAATTATTATCTAAAAGGAAAGAAAACATTTAATTCGCTTAAGAATTAATTCCTTCTGGAAATAAAAAAAAACGAGTCATTTCCGACTCGTTTTTTTTTGTTTGGAGATTATCCGCATCGGGAATATCCGCAGTTTTTACAGGTTAAACACCCCTCCTGATAAATCAATGATTTTTGTCCACATTCAGGACAGGGTTTTTCATTAATCTGAGTGCCATCCGGAATATATTTTTTCAGTGCACGTTCGACACCAACTTTCCATGTATTAATAGACTCATTATCGAGTTGAAGTCCGGCTACCAGTTTAATAACCTGATCAATTGGCATTCCATAACGTAAAACGCCAGAAATCAGTTTGGCATAATTCCAGAATTCTTTATCAAATTTATGGGATAAGCCTTCTACAGTTGTTTTGTAACCACGTTTGTTGGCGAATTGAAAGTCATATCGTTTATTCCCGTTTTCATCAATGGTCTTAATTATCTTACCTTCTGTAACTGTCTTCGGCAGTAAGATTCCTTCTTCATCATCGGCCAGTCCCGTAAAAATTTCGTAAGGGCGATCATTGGAAAGACCTACAAATGCGATCCATTTATCTTTTGCATTTTGGAACCGAACAACATCGCAATTTAATTCCTTCGGACGTATCAAATGATTTTCGTCATACGGAAAGCAGATCGTCTTTTCATCTTTTTTATCTTCTTTCTTGTCTTCAACCGCAATTAAAACCCCTGAACGTGATCCATCGCGATATACCGTTGCACCTTTACAACCACAACGCCAGGCTTCTTCGTACAGTTTCCCAACCAGTTCTTCAGTAGCATCACTTGGTAAATTGATCGTTACACTTATAGAATGATCCACCCATTTTTGAATCTTACCCTGCATTTGTACCTTCTTTAACCAATCGACATCATTTGCAGTGGCTTTGTAATAAGGTGATTTGGCTACGAGTTCTTCAATTTCTTCTTTCGTATAATGTTTTGTAGTAGGATAGTTGTTCGCTTCCATCCATGTCACAAACTTGTGATGAAATACTACATATTCTTCCCATGAATCATTTTTTTCGTCTACAAAATCGACATGTACATTCTTATCATTCGGATTTACTTTACGTCTACGGGTATAAACAGGCATGAAAACCGGTTCAATACCCGATGTGGTTTGTGTCATGATACTGGTTGTTCCGGTAGGAGCAATGGTCAGGCAAGCAATATTTCTACGGCCATATTTTGTCATATCATTGTATAATTCCGGATCTGCTTCTCGTAACCGCTGAATATACGGGTTATGTTCTTCACGTTTAGCATCATAAACAGTAAAAGCACCACGTTCTCTAGCCATCGTCACAGATGACCGGTAAGCGGCCAAAGCAACCGTTTTGTGTACTTCTTCTGAAAAATCTGTCGCATCATCGGTACCATAACGGAAACCTAGTGCTGCCAACATATCACCTTCAGCGGTTGTACCAACACCGGTACGTCGACCCTGAGATGTTTTAATCTTGATCTTTTCCCAAAGCTGAAACTCCGTACTTTTAATAACATCATCTTCCGGATCAGTTTGTATCTTATCAATAATTTTATCAATTTTCTCCATTTCGAGGTCGATAATATCATCCATAATACGTTGAGCTAAACCTACGTGTTCTTGGAATAATGCAAAATCGAAAGATGCTTCGGGTGTGAATGGATTATTGACATACGAATATAAATTGATGGCTAATAACCGGCAACTATCGTAAGGGCAAAGTGGAATCTCACCGCATGGATTTGTTGATACTGTTTTATAACCCAAATCTGCATAACAATCAGGAACCGATTCGCGAATGATCGTATCCCAGAAAAGTATCCCGGGTTCAGCCGATTTCCACGCATTGTGTACAATTTTACTCCAGATTGTATTGGCATCCACTTCCTTTTTATACCAGGGATCTTTCGATAATATCGGGTATTGTTGGATATATGGACGATTATTTATGGCCGCTTCCATAAAATCATCGTGTAATTTAACCGAGATATTGGCACCTGTTACTTTTCCGGACTCCAGCTTTGCATCAATAAATGATTCGGAATCAGGGTGTTTGATTGAAACACTGAGCATCAAAGCACCACGGCGTCCATCCTGAGCTACTTCACGTGTTGAATTGGAATAACGTTCCATAAAAGGGACAATTCCGGTAGAAGTAAGAGCAGAGTTCTTAACCGGTGAACCTTTGGGGCGTATGTGTGAAAGATCATGACCAACACCTCCACGTCGTTTCATTAACTGAACCTGTTCTTCATCAATTTTAATAATGGCACCATACGAGTCGGAATCAGCATCGAAACCAATTACAAAACAATTGGAAAGCGAAGCTACCTGAAAATTGTTTCCAATACCGGTCATTGGACTTCCTTGAGGTACAATGTATTTAAAATTACGGAATAACTCAAAAAGTTCATCCTCTGATAGTGGATTTGGATATTTCTTCTCAATTCTGGCAATTTCTTTTGCCAATCGACGATGCATATCGTCTGGAGTCAATTCATATGTATTACCATAAGAATCTTTTAATGCATATTTAGTTGCCCAGACTTTTGTTGCAAGATCATCACCTTTGAAATAATCAAGCGAAGCATCGTTTATCTCTTGAGCAGTATAGGTGACTTTCTCTTCAGTAAATAAATTCATAATAGGATTGTTGTAAGAGTTTTATGTTTTGGTTATCTATATGTAAAATGAGATTACAATGTTAGGCATTTATTTTAAAATATCCAATATTTATTATTAGTTTTTATTACTAAAAATAAATGTTTTCCAAAATAAAATTTAATACATTGTATATCTGCAATATACAAAATTAATTTTCCGGCATTATTTTCGAAAAATAAAACCTACATGAAATAACAAAAAACGAATAAGAAAAGTTTATAGAGAATAGAAATGCCACCTAAGAATGAAAAAAGTGACATAATGAAAGACTTATAGAAAGATTTCACCATTTTCAACCCGAAAAATAGTGGCTTCCTGTTCCAATTGTTGTAATATTAAATCTAAATGTTCGCGGTTGGTGTCCGTAATGAAAATTTGACCGAAGGTTTCACCTGAGACTAATTCAACAATCTGTTTTACCCGAAGAGAGTCAAGCTTATCAAAAATGTCATCAAGCAGAAGAAGAGGAGATAATTTATGTGTACGTTTTAGAAAATCGAATTGAGCTAATTTTAAAGAAATCAAGTATGTTTTGTTTTGTCCCTGAGAACCGACACGTTTTATCGGAAAACCATCCAGTAGCATTTCCAGCTCATCTTTGTGAATTCCCTGGGTTGAATAGCCAAGCAAACGGTCACGTTCGCGGGTTGCCAGCATGCGTTCCTTAATATCATGTTCTTCATGTTGCGAATGATAGCTCAAACTTATTTGTTCGTTTCCTTTTGAAATATAGGTATAGAAGTTTTGAAAAATCGGAATAAATTCATCAATAAATAGTTTACGTTGTGAATAAATATAGTTGCCATACAATGCCATTTGTTCTTCCCAAATATCTAATAATGAATTATCAACATTTGTTTCGAGCTTAAGCAGCGCATTTCGTTGCTTGAGAGCATTATTGTATTGCAACAGCTGATTGAGATAGTTTTTATTAAATTGTGAAATTACCCCATCGATAAATTTCCTGCGTTCGTCACTTCCCTGCGATATTAATTCAGCATCATCCGGTGATACCATTACCAAAGGTAATAGCCCGATATGATCGGAAAGACGTTCATATTCTTTTTTATTTCGTTTAAATTGCTTCTTTTGACGATGTTTCATACCACAATAGATGTCTTCGGTTGAATCACCTACCGAGTATTTTCCCTGAATTAATGCAAAATCGGCTTCGTGGAGGATATTTTGGGAATCAATGGAATTGGAATGGCTTTTACAGAAGGATAGAAAATAGATCGCATCTAAAATATTCGTTTTCCCCATCCCGTTATTACCGATAAAGCAATTAATTTTAGGAGAAAAAACCAGTTCAGCCTCACGGATATTTTTATAATTAAGTATGGATAGGGTATTTAGATGCATGAAATCGAGGATTAATTTACTCATGCAAATGTACATATTTTTTGGGCACCCGCAATATTTTCATCCCTTACATATTTTAATTATGATTTAATACTTGTGCTGATTATTGTTTAGCAAATTCATTATTTTGTTAAACAAAATAATTTCATTTAAATGTTATGCTGAATTTCGTAAATAATTTCTTAATGTTGTAACTTTGTAGTATAATTTTAAAAGAATACATGACTTGTCATAAGGCATAAAGTTGGAAAATACTTTAAAGATTCCAACATTTCATCATATTTTTAATTACTTACTGAACTGCCATTATTTAAAATAGACAATATGCACAAATTAGGATAAATTAGTTTCATATTGATATTTTTATTTGTAATTTTGCGACAAATTCTAAAAATAATAACACATATACTATATATTTTATTTTTTAATTGATTAATTATGGCAAAAGTAACACGAGAAGAAGCTCTTCTCTATCATTCACAAGGGAAACCCGGAAAAATTGAGGTAGTACCCACAAAACCCTATAGTTCTCAACGCGATTTATCTCTTGCTTATTCTCCCGGAGTTGCTGAACCCTGTTTAGAAATTGAAAAAGATCCCGATACAGCATATGATTATACCTCGAAAGGGAATTTAGTTGCCGTAATTTCAAACGGTACAGCAGTTCTTGGACTCGGGAATATCGGAGCTTTAGCCGGAAAACCTGTGATGGAAGGAAAAGGTTTGTTATTTAAGATATTTGCCGGTATCGATGTATTTGATATTGAAGTAAATGAAACTGATCCTGAGAAATTTATACAGGTAGTTAAAGCTATTGCACCAACATTTGGTGGTATCAACCTCGAAGATATAAAAGCACCTGAATGTTTTGAAATTGAAGAACGGTTGAAAGCCGAACTGGATATTCCGCTTATGCACGACGATCAACACGGTACTGCAATTATTTCTTCGGCAGGATTATTAAATGCGCTCGAACTCGTCGGAAAGAAAATTGAAGATGTAAAAATCGTGGTGAACGGGGCGGGAGCGGCTGCCAATTCATGTACCCAATTATATATGATGCTGGGTGCGAAATTGGAGAATATTGTTATGGTCGACTCCAAAGGTGTGATTAACATGCAACGTACCGATTTAAACTCGCGCAAAAAACCATTTGCAACTACCAGGACCATTACAACATTAGCAGAAGCCGTTAAAGATTGCGATGTATTTTTAGGATTGTCAATTGCCGGAGTGCTTACTAAGGAAATGGTTCAAACAATGAATGAAAACCCGATTGTTTTTGCATTAGCCAATCCAAATCCTGAAATCTCATACGAAGATGCTATTTCAGCCCGTAAGGATATTATTTTTGCCACCGGACGTTCCGATCATCCCAACCAAATAAATAATGTACTTGGATTCCCTTATATTTTCCGCGGTGCTCTTGATGTGCGTGCAAAAAGCATTAATGAGGAAATGAAACTGGCAGCTGTAAAAGCGATTGCCGAATTGACAAAACAACCTGTTCCTGATGTTGTAAATGCGGCTTACAACTTGAAACGCTTAAGCTTTGGCCACGATTATATTATACCAAAACCGTTAGATCCCCGATTGCTGACAATCGTTGCACCGGCAGTTGCAAAAGCAGCTATCGATTCGGGTGTAGCCCGGAAAGTTATCACTGACTGGGATGGATATCGAAATAAATTACGTGAAATGATGGGTAGTGACAACAAAATGTTACGTCGATTTTATGATGAAGCCCGTCAGAATCCAAAACGTGTGGTTTTCTCCGAATCAAATCACATTAATATGCTTAAAGCTGCCGAGGCAGCACTGGCAGACGGAATTTGTTACCCTGTATTATTGGGTAACGAAGAAAAGATAGCGAGTCTGGCTAAAGAAAATGATATCGATTTAACAGGAATTGAAATCGTGAATATGCGTCATGACCGGGAAGAAGAACGCCGGGTGGAATATGCAAAAATTCTTACAAAGAAACGCAGCCGCGAAGGAATGACTTACGACGAAGCCTACGAGAAAATGTACGAACGTAATTATTTTGGGATGATGATGGTTGAAACTGGTGAAGCAGATGCATTGATCACCGGGGTTTATACCAAATATGCCGATTCAATTCAGGCTGCTAAAGATGTCATCGGACTGAGGGAAGGATTGCAGTTTATGGCCGCCATGCATATCGTAAATACAAAAAAGGGAACTTTCTTCCTGGCTGATACCCTGTTCAATCGTCACCCCTGTACCGATGCTTTGATTGATATTGCTAAACTGACTCACGACACGGTGAAATTCTTTGCCCACGAACCGGTAATGGCTATGTTATCTTATTCAAACTTTGGTTCAGATAAACAGGGTAGTCCTGCCAGTGTACACCAGGTTGTTGAGACTTTACATAAAACATATCCTGAAATGGTTGTGGATGGCGAGATGCAGGTTACTTTTGCTTTGAACAAAGAATTGCGGGATCAAAAATATCCGTTCTCCAAATTAGCCGGCAAAAATGTGAATACATTAATTTTTCCAAATTTGAGCTCTGCAAATACAGCCTATAAAATGTTACTGGAGATGGAACTTGCCGAATCAATCGGACCGATTCAAATGGGATTAAACAAACCAGTTCATATTCTGGATGTTGAAAGTTCTGTTCGTGATATTGTGAATATGACCGCTATCGCTGTGTTGGATGCTATTGTTGAAGAACAAATCAGCATCAATAACCTCGATAGAATAGGACAAGTGACACGAGAATCATTAAAGGAAAAGGTTATCGTTAAGTGCTGATGTTGTTTTGAATTATAAAAAAAAGTTCTGCTCCTAAAAACGGCAGAATTTTTTTTTGTACTTTTTTCCATTATTTCTTATTTTATGGGTATTTACTTATACCTGTTTATAGGATTTTATGTAAAAATACGCAAATGAAATTATAGGGTATTTATTATGTTATATACGTATTCTGCCGACCTAATAACGACTGATTAATTTTAGAAATGTTTTAAGTATTTCAAATACTGTTTGAAAACGAATCATTCAAATTAATTGCTTTTTTGAAAGATCTTATAAAATGGTTTAAAATTCATCATCTTTATTCTTCGAATAAATAAAAATATTGACTTTTATTGTTGTATTTTAAAAAAATAGACTATTTTTGTGTCATAGTTTTATTTATTATTTATTTAAACTAAAAAATACAATTATGAAAAAACCAATTTTTCTTGTGGGAGTAGCATTAATATTTATGTTTGCTTTCAATTCGTGTAATAAAGATACGAATGTGTTAGATCTGGACAAGACTTTGAAATTTACCAAATTGACCGTTGAAGAACAAAAGACAAGCATTGAACAAAATGCAATTGATTTGGTAAATAAGATGGATGGGATACAACAAACCGAAGGATTTGTGGCATTAACTCATTTGGCAACAATGACAATTAACTCATCTCAACCGGTTTATTTAGTTCCATTCCGACAATTGCGTGCTGATTTACTGAAAAATGATTTAAAGACCTTGGATAATTTCACCCGGCAAATGAGAGTTGCAAAAAATGTAGGTGATTCTATTTGGGGTGAGTGGAACTGGAATAGTACTTACGGCGAATTTACATTGGCAAAAAATCTTTCTAATACTGCTATTTTCCATTTCCCTTCGGATTCAACTTCTACCAGCAACGATGCCACTTTGACAATTATCTATGTTGAATCAACCATTGCAGCACCCGATACTGATCCGGTTGAATACATGCCATCTAGCATTTCAGTGGTGTTGAAAGTTGGTACCACAGAAGCATTGAAAGCTACCTTTAGCGGTTCTTATAATGCAGATGCTACTCCAACTAAACTTTCCCAGACACTTACGATTGACAAATACAGTTGGAGTGCAGATTTATCAAATGACAAAAAGAATGTTTCAGCAACTTATGAATTTAAATATGATACGGAAACATTACTGAAATATCAACTTGGTGCAGCCGGTAATTTTAGTGAATCTGTTTTAAATGATAGTACCAGTCGTCCACAGGATATTGTTACATCGGGATCCATGTATTTTCAGGTATTTAATATCGCCATGCTGGGCGGATTTAAAGACTTTAAAGCTTTTGGTGATGAAATGGATGTTATCGATGGACAAAAGAACAGTGACAAAGATCGTGTAACGAAACAAGTAGCGGCTATCAACAAATACCTGAAGATGTACGCCTATTTTGTGAAGGAAAATCAAAAATTTGCCGATATTGAGTTTTATGTAGTTGAAAAGACTGAAACAGATTACTCTAATTACAATTTTAATACCGGGCAATATGGTACAATGACTTACTATGATATTCAGCCACGCCTGGTTTTAAGTGATGGTTCTAAACAGGATATGGAAACATTTGTCAATACAGGATTTGAAGATTTAATCAACAGGTTAAATGAATTGCAACCGATGAACTAATTTGCAAACCGGTATAAAAAAGGAGGAAAGTCATTTTCTCCTTTTTTTATGGTATAATGTAGGTATAATCCGAATTTCCTTTTCCATACCAAATGCCAAAGCCGGGAGCGCTGATATTCGATTTAAGCGCTTCTTTTTCTCCGATAAAGTATATGTTTCCAATACCTGTAGAAGCAGAGAAAAGAGTCAACGATTTAAAAAATTGAGTTGAAATACTATCAATGGTGCTGAACTGAATTTGAATCGTATCGCCTTTTGCAAAATAACTTCCTTCAGAGAAGCTGGAATCTTTTTCCGTTGCTTGGGGGCTAATCGTAAAAGTATTGGCACCTGAAAGTGTAAACTCAGAATTATAGAGAAAAGGCGTGTTGATATAATAATTATCTTTTCTTTTTTTTGTTGCCACCCTGTAGCTGTTTTTCAGCGTGGGATCGATGTTGAAAGTCATATACAGGATCCTTAATGAATCGTTACCTGAAACAGGTAAAACAGTAAATTCATTTATTCTAGTCGCAGTTGGAATCGTTGTTTTAGCATGAAGTGTATACCCGCTGTAATCAACAGTCAGGTAGTATGTTTTACCTTCTTCACCTTTAATATCGGTTCCCCGGTAGACATAGGGAGGAAAGTGGGTTTTATCCCATCCTGAAGTCAGTATCTCTGTTTTTGCTCCCACAGCCTGAGGGTTTAATGAATCAGAGATGGTTACTTTTGCAGTTCTAATGACGTTTTCAAGTATGTTTACAGAGTCAACCTGTTTTGAAAGAGGCACATTCAACGACAGGTAGACTTTTGGAAATTCACCGTTGGAAATATATCCTTCAACAATGATTTTTTGTGTGTATCCATGTATCTCGTAATTTAAATCGGGGCGACAGGATATGAATACCACTGCAAGCAGGAAATAAATTGTGTGTTTTTTCATAATCAATAAATTATAAACTAAATGTCCACGATACGGATGGAATAACCGGTAACAGGTATTGCATTTTCATAGTCAGATTTTTGGAACTGAAATATACCTGAAACGGATTGGCACGGTTATATAAATTGTAAATTGAAAAATTTATTTCCGAGTCAATACCCTTCTTTTTCTTCAGTTTATAGTTGGCCGAAATATCCAGACGATGATAGGCCGGCATTTCAAAAGCGTTATATTTACCATATTCCATCACATAATTGCCGTCAATATAATACCAGCTTAACGGAAGATTGAGGCGGCTCCCTGAAGCATAAACAAATACAGTAGAGAAACTCCAGCGATTATTTAATTCGTACATTCCAATCACTGAAACATCGTGCCGCCTGTCATTTCGTGCAAAAAACGGCTTTCCGGCATTAATCTGATCAAATTGCCGGTAACTCCACGCCAGATTGTATGAAATCCAACCGGTAAACTTCCCCATGCGCTTACTCAATTTCCATTCAGTACCATAATTCCATCCTTTCCCGACCAAAAGATTTTTTTCAATCATATTATTGCTAAAAGTTTCTGCAATTCCATTTTTGAATTCCAACTGGTTTTCCAGTGTTTTGTAATAGATTTCAGTACTAAATTCCCAGGTATTATTTATAAAATTGCGAAAATATCCACCGGACAAATGCCAGGAACCCTGTGGTTTGACAAACAACGAAGCCGGGATTTGCAAATCGGTTGGAATTCCGAATGAAAAAACAGGAATCTGATTCAGGTACTGTATGTGCCGGGTAGCAGAAAGTTTCAGTGACGAATGGTCATTCAGCAGATAACGGGAATAAAAGCGTGGTTCGATCCCGGAATAGGTCTTAATAATACTGTTGCTTTTATAGCTGACATCGCCTGCTTCCTGAAAATTGGTGTAGGGTCCGATATGAGCATACAGGTTTGACCGGACTCCAATATTAAACTGCCATTTGTCCTTTGTCCATTCATCCCTGAAATAAACAGTAAGCTGCGCAGAATGAATGGTATTATGTTCATTATTTACTTCTACAGCCAGTATGGAGTCGTTGTGCAGGAAGTGGGGGATAGCAGCATTATATGACATTTCTGTCCCGAATTTAAATTGATGATTACCAGCAATATGAAAGAAGTCGGCTTTGTAGTTGATGTTATCAAACTGAGACCGGATATCCTGCAATGAATTGTACCAGTCGAAAGTTGACTGTATATAGAATTTGGAATAATTCAGTTGATGGTTCATACTCCAGTCATCATTGAAAATATGATTGAGTTGTAGCCCGGCAGCCGTGTTTTGCCAGAAAGTACTGTTCCCGTTTATTTCGTATTTTTTAATTTCCTGAATTTTCATCTCATCCTTTCCTGTATAGAAATGACAGGTGAGTTTGGTACGGGGGGCCAGATTGTAAATAAAACCAGCATTTGCATCCCAAAACTCATAGCTGTTTTGCGTGAGCGCACTGTCAATACCAAGCAAACTAAGTGTTGGAAGAATTATTGAACTAATATAACTACCCCGTAGAGACGCATAAACTGAAAATCTTGAGTTAACTGGAATTTGAGTTGATAAGCGGGAGGAAATAAGTCCGATGGAACCTTTGACCTTTATTTTTTCAGGAATCCGGTTAATATTGGTTATATCTACTATCGAAGAAAGTCGTCCGCCGTACTCTGCAGGCATTCCTGATTTAATAAAACGCATCTGGTCTATTAAATCGGGGTTGAAAACGGAAAACATGCCCAACACATGTGTCGGATTTTGAATCAATGTTCCGTTGAGTAAAATAAGGTTCTGGTCATTGTTTCCACCGCGAACATACAAGCCGGAATTGGCCTCACCCGCCTGTGATACTCCGCCCATGTACTGCAGAGCCTTGTATGGATCACTTTCTCCGGCGAATTTTGGTAATTGTTTCAGTTGTTCGACATCTACGTTAATCCCTGTCGATCCTGCTTTGAGATTGGCTTCTTTTAAGTTCCCGGTTACCTGGATTTCACGGATCTCAATTGTTTTATTCACTATGGATTTAGGATCCAGAGTATCGGAAATAAGTACATGCTTATTCTGAGCCGCGATGTTTTGCAACGAGCCTAAGAGTGTGATAATCAGAAACCACAGTTCTATTGCAGACTTATATTTTCCGCTTATTTTTCGTGATTTAAATGTTGCCAAACAACTTAATGAGGATTATGAATGATTATACAACTTCAGCTTCCAGATTATTCGCACGGATTTTAATGAATATTGTCGATCCCGATTTGCTGCTGCCAGTCTGAACATAGCCCATCCCGATTCCCTTTTTGCTGTCGGGCAGCATGGTTCCCGATGTAACATGTCCGATAACTTCATCGTTTTCATTTACAATTTCGTAACCGTGACGTGGAATTCCACGCTCCTTTAATTCAAAACGTACCAATTTTCGGCTTACGCCACCGGATTTTTGTTTTTCGAGCAACGGACGGTCTATAAAGTTTTTTCCGTATGAAAATTTGGTGATCCAGCCTAAACCGGCTTCAATGGGTGAGGTTGTATCATCAATATCATTCCCGTACAGGCAAAAGCCTTTTTCAAGACGTAAGGTATCGCGGGCTCCCAATCCTATTGGTTTTAAACCGTATGATCTGCCAACTTCGAAAAGTGCATCCCATATTTTTTGACCGTACTCAGGGTAAAAATAGATTTCAAAACCACCTGCACCGGTATAACCTGTATTCGAAAGAATCACTTCATCAACTCCGGCAAATCCACCAACGGCAAATCCGTAATACGGAATTTGAGAAAGATCGGTTTTTGTGAGTTTCTGAAGCATTTCCGTAGCTTTGGGTCCCTGTACGGCCAGTTGTGCCATATGATCGCAAGCATTTTCGAGAATGGCTCCTTCCGTATTATTACTGACACACCAGTTCCAGTCTTTTTCAATATTGGATGCATTGACAACGAGCAGGTATTTATTTACATCATAATGATATACCAGCAAGTCGTCAACAATTCCACCTTTTCCATTCGGAAAACAGGAATATTGAATTTTTCCGATCGGAATAACAGAGACATCATTGGAAGTCACTTTTTGTAAAAAAGGGAAAGCATTTTCACCTTTCACCCAAAATTCACCCATGTGTGAAACATCAAAAACACCAACGCCGTTGCGTACTGTCAAATGTTCGTCCGAAATGCCGGTAGTATATTCGATCGGCATATTGTATCCTGCAAATTCATGCATTTTAGCCCCTAATGCAATGTGGATGTCTGTGAAAGGTGTTGTTTTCATAAAATGAAGTCCGCCCCCCTAAATCCCCGAAAGTGGGACTTTTGGTGAGTTATTTGTTTAGTATTTATATTATTGAATCAGATTAATTCTTATTAGTTTCTTTTCGGGATCCCGATATTCTGATAACCAACGGGACATGACAGCTATATTTTATTTTTTGGCCAGATTTTCCACGATTTTTACGATTACAAGCATCGCTTTTTCCATGGATTGAACAGGAACATATTCAAACCGTCCATGGAAATTATGTCCACCGGCAAAAATGTTAGG
>JAQTOL010000038.1 GCA_028748945.1 Paludibacter sp. | reverse complement strand
GTAAAAGCTTCAAGCGTGATGAGCGCTGCCACGGATGCTTTGCGAATGTTGTCTGAAAAATAAAAATCAGAATTTTGTATGAAAATCAGGAGAAAACATGAAATGAAGGTAGTTTTAATACTCATGGTATTAGTTATGACTTTTGTGGTAACATTTGTAAGTGTGTCGGCAAACTTTGGTTATCATACCGGGTTTGTTGTGAGGTGGATGAAATCGTGGGTATTGTCATACATAGTCGCTCTTCCGGTGGTTATGATTGCGATGCCGCCCATTAAAAAAAGTCTTGCAAAACACATAGTTGATTAAACAATGGAATTTATAAACCGGACGATATTCAATAAGATTATTATCCGGTTTATAAATATTTATAAGAATTGAGCTGTCCGGAAAATCCTTAAAAAAAGACAAAGCATTGTTTTTAAAGAAGAATTGCATAACTTTGGTGCAAAAATAAGATGATGCCATGGAAATATTATCACAAATACCCAAAGAGTTAATCAACTTCTTATTGGTTGTACTGTTTTCCTTACTTATTGGATTAGAGCAAAGAAGGCTTCATATTGAATTAGAACCCGAATCGCTTTTTGGAACCGACCGGACAATCACGCTTATAGGAATATTGGGTTTTATTCTTTACACGGTTTTGCCAGATTCGCTGGGATTGTATTACGGTGGCGGGGTGATTGTTGCTGCTTTACTGGGAATTTATTATTACCTGAAAATAAAGCTGAAAAATAAATGGGGCTTTACCTCTGTTGTAATTGCCTTAATTGCTTATTGCCTTACCCCTTTGGTTGATTTGCAGCCGCTTTGGTTAGTCATGCTGGTTGTTGTAACCATCCTGATAGTGGTGGAAATGAAAGAGAGTCTTTTCAATTTCTCTAAAAAATTTGACCGGAATGAATTCACGCTACTTGCCAAGTTTATTATTATAGCCGGAATAATTCTTCCATTACTTCCTCACGAATCACTTTCAAAAACAATCAGTATTTCACCGTATCAAATTTGGTTATCGATAGTGGCTGTTTCGGGGATTTCCTATTTCAGTTACTTACTTCGAAAATTTGTTTTCCCGGATTCCGGCATTATTTTGTCGGCTATTTTAGGCGGATTGTACAGCAGTACAGCCACAACTATTATTCTTGCCCGAAAAAGCAAGGAAGAAAAAAGTGATGCGAAAATAGTTTCGGGAATTTTTGGAGCAACCGGCATGATGTATATCCGGATTTTAATTCTGGCCTGGATTTTCAATCAGCAGGTTGCCCTTGTTTTATTACCGTACTTTTTGGTTTTCGTGGTTGCCAGTATTGCCATTGTTTTGGTTTTAAATATTAAACACAAAACGGTTGCTGAAGATTCTTTGAAAGAAAATAATACTCAAAATCCGTTGGAATTCAAAACAGCTCTTATTTTTGGATTGTTGTTTGGCTTTTTTGCCATCCTCACCAATTTTGTGGTCGTCAATTATGGCAATATGGGAGTAAATATCCTCTCATTCATTGTAGGTGTGACTGATATTGATCCCTATATTTTAAATCTGTTCCAACATGTGGGTGGAAATCTACAACTAAGTACCATCGTTTATGCAACGATTATTGCCACCGCCAGTAATAACCTTGTGAAAATGATTTATACCCTGATTCTGGGAACTTCAACCATACGAAAGAAAGTTATATTGGGTTTCGCAACTTTGATAGTTGTAAGTATTGTTTCTACTTTCTTTTTGTAGAATTTTAAAACACATAACTTTTCCAAAGTTTTTAAACTTTGGAAAAGTTAATGGGAAAAGGAAAAGTTGTAAATTAAAAATTTAATTTTGCACCGAGCGAAACTGCTCTGACATCAGGTCCTTTAGCCGACTGAAAAATACCGAAAGGCGAGTATTTGGTATAAATAGTCCAGGATCCATATCCTATCTCCCCTAAATAATCGAGTGAAAGTGGAGCTACATTCAAACCCTTGCCTTCCACATTTTCAAGCATATTCCCATTGACATCTTTATATTTGACCCTGTATGAAGCAAAGGTATTCACACCTCCGATTACACCGGCAGCCATATAGAATTTATGATTTTTTCCAAATGTCGGTTGCCATTCCAGTAATAAAGGAACTGTAATGTGGAAAGTCCTGAGCCGACTGTATTCATAGGTTGTCCCCGCCGGAGCATTTTCAAGAGTCGTAATTCCATTTGCATCAACTAAATGAGTATTCATATCCAGAAAATAATTATGCCAGTCAAAACCAATTCCGGAAGTAAGTCCCAGGTTATTTCTGAAAAGTGGCATAATTTTTTGAATAGGGTTAATAAAGAATTCGTTTGAAGATTCCGATTTCAATGACACACCGTTGATGTTGTTCAGTTTATAGTTTTGATCGGAGATATTGGCAAACCCCCAGCCAATTCCTGCCCAATGTGCATCCATTGAATATTTGTGTCGATGTTTTTCTTTCGGTTTGTTTAAAAATGGTAGTTGAATGCCAATGGCTTCCATAACCGTCCATTTTTCGTAACTTTTTCCGTCGCTGAAAATGCCTTCGTAAATCGGTTTAAAAGGTGTTGCGTCATTATCATAGACTTTTACTTTTATCTGTCCGATACTGTCTTCGAGTTGAATGACTTTTTTGTTGAACCGGATGGTCGTGTCATTTTGAAATACTTCAGCTGCCTGCATGGGTAAAACTCCGATAAAGAATCCCAATAGAAATGGAATGTATTTTTTCATTTTGTTTAATTATTAATAGTTTATACTTATTTCTTTTTTAATATCAATTTCAGAACATCTTCCGAATCGTTTTTCGATTCGATATATATCAGTGTAATTTTTTGCTCGGGTTTAAAGGATTCGTTGAACAAAATAAGCCGGTATAGTTCATTCTTTCGCGGAAGTTGCAAATAAATGGAAGTTGGAATTCCGTTGGAAACCACCTGTTTTACTTTCTTTGCACCTGCTTCATCTTTGACCAGGCAATTCCGAATAAAGTCGGCTGCCTGAGGATTGTTTGTGATGGTTATACTTTTGAAAAGGGAGAAGTCGTAACCTTCCAGCATTTCGTCGGTGAGTTCAACCATTACGACTCCTTTTTTTTCGCCGTATTGATCAAAAACCCTGCTTATCTGCAAATCGTTTTGCGCTTGTAGAGCCGGTACAATTCCGAATACAACCAAAAGCGTTAGGATTAAATACTTTTTAATTGATCTCATAACATTATTTTTTTTTACTTGTCATCTGATTATTACCTTTTTTCAAGGCTAAATTTTATTACTATAGTCCGGAAAATACATTGAGTTGATCTTTAATTAAATCTTTGTTATTTAGATTTTTAAATGATTCTTCCACTTCATTTGTTCCGGTATCAATATCACTCAATGAAGCTAACGCCTGTGATTTCACTTCCCGTATATCCGTTATTCTTTTTCCATCGATATAGGCATAATCCCCCCGGTTTCCGGCCTCTAAAAATTGTAATCCAAACACGACAGAAAGTATTACAGCGGCAGCACTTATCCAACTGATGTAAGATCTTACGCTGAAATGAGGTTTCTGTTTTTTCTGATGGAAATAGCCGAAGATAGCCTGTTCGGGTTTAAACCGGTCTGGCAGGTTTGATTGCGAGAGAAAATCCATCAGCCGTTTTTCTTCCCCGCCGGTTGTCAATCCTTCGTAATACCTTTCTATCAGCTTGTCAGCTTCACTAAAGCTCAGTTTATATTTCATTTTAATTTTCATACGCTTGACCATTTTAGGTATTCTTCCCGAACTTTTTTTCTTGCCCTCGAAAGATTTACTCTTACCGCTTCTACATTTGTTCCCGTTATTTCTGCAATTTCTTCCACTTCATACTCTTCCATGTCCTTCATTTTGATAATGGCTTGTTGCAAAGCAGGAAGATTTTCAATTATTTTCTTTAAAACCTCTTCCGTGTTTTTTCGCTCCAGTTGCAGGTACGGGTTATCATTTCCGGCCCGGGCATAATATGATTCGTCGAGCAAATCCTGCCGGTTTTTGACTTTTAACCTGTCCAGACAATGATTTTTTGTAACCGTCGTCGCAAATGCTGTTGTACTGTCATATTTGTCTAAGGAGTCACGCATGCGCCAAAGCTTGAGAAGAACTTCCTGTACGGCATCTTCAGCTTCCTGCTCCTCCACAAGTATCCGTTGTGCAATGTGAAAAAGCTTTTCGCGTATGGGCAATATCTCTGCCTTATATCGTTCCTGACTCATTTACTAGTATGACGATTGATTGAAGAAAATATAACATCGGAGTTGAAATAAATTAGAAATTATTCTTTTGGGATTAAATAACACACAAAATAACACAAATAAAACGAGAATTATCCGGTTTGATTATTAATTTAGTTTTTGGGTATTATTATAGTACCATTTGCTATATATAGTACAGTAAAACAACATAATAACTAGTTATCTAAAATAGATAATCTATTTTAAATTGTATTGATATAAGTATCAGGAAAACTCAAAGATGTACTTTGTAATAAAAATTTATCACTAAAAATTTTGTCATCTCAAAACTATGTCGTATGTTTGCGACATAAAACATAACGTTATGATAAAAACAGAAGTATTTGATATTGAGCTGCAAGAGTTGGCTAAATTTGCGAAGGTCATTTCTAACCCTGCCAGATTAGCCATTTTGAAGTATCTAGCTGAGACTAAAACCTGCATTTCGGGTGATATTTCAGATCAATTGCCTTTGAGTCGAACTACCGTTTCGCAGCATTTAAAAGAATTGCGTGATATGGGATTGATACATGGAGAAATTGACGGTTTGAAAATAAATTATTGCTTGTGCGGATCAACGATTGAAGAGTATCTGGAAAAGTTTGACTATTTTTTTGAGTCGATAAAATCTGCCAATATTTCCTGTTCGACAGAATCGGTATGTTTATAATTTAATTTTAGAAATCATGGAAGAAATAAATGAAATAAGTCCCGGGACAGCTTTTGCTTATATCAATTCGGGCGCATTATTAATAGATGTAAGAGAAAAGTATGAATTGGAACAAGAGGCATTTGATATACAGAATGTGCTAAATGTATCCTATAGCCGGTTTGATGAAAATTATCAGGATATTCCAAAAGACCGAAAATTGGTTATTGCTTGTCATCTGGGAGTCCGAAGTTATAGAGTTGCTCAGTTCCTGATATATAATGGTTGGAATCCTGAAAATATCTTTAGCCTCGAAGGAGGAATTGATGCGTGGGAACATTCCAAACTTCCAGTGAAGAAAGTTCCCAAATCATTTTCAATGGCAAAACCCGCTTCATCATGTGGTTGTGGTAGTGGATCTTCGGATTCTTGTTGCTAAATTGAATTTATCACCAATAGAAATATAAATTATGACAAAAACAAAAGTACTTTTCGTTTGTGTTCACAATTCCGCTAGAAGCCAAATGGCTGAAGCGTTTCTAAATACGCTTGCAGGTGATAGTTTTTATGCAGAAAGCGCTGGTTTAGAAGCTGGAACATTAAATCCTTATGTAATTCAGGTAATGAAGGAAGAAGGCATTGATATATCTCAAAATAAAACAGACAGCGTATTTGAGTTTTTTAAACAAGGACGATTATACGATTATGTAATTGCAGTATGTGATGCCGCAAATGCAGAGAAATGTCCTGTTTTCCCCGGTATTTGTAATCGATTAAATTGGGCTTTCTCAAATCCTGCCGAATTTACCGGGACCGATGATGAAATACTAACCGCAACACGAAAAGTAAGAGATATGATTAAAGCTGAAATTGAGAAATTCATAGTTAGTTACAAACAATAAAAGAAACAATTTTAAATAAACCTATATGAAAGTATTAATTCTTTGCACAGGAAACTCATGTCGAAGCCAAATGGCTCATGGTTTTTTACAATCCTTCGACTCAACCATTACCGTTTGTTCGGCAGGTACACAAGCCTCAGGCAAACTAAATCAAAAAGCAGTTGCCGCCATGAAAGATGCCGGAATTGACATTAGTCAACACACCTCCGATTCGGTAGAGAAATACTTAAAAGATGAGTGGGATTATGTGATAACAGTTTGTGGAGGCGCAAACGAAGAATGTCCGGCATTCTTTGGCAAAGTAAAACACCGATTACACATGGGTTATGACGATCCAAGCCATGCCGAAGGAACTGAAGCATTTATTTGGAGCGAATTTATTCGGGTTCGGGATGAGATAAAAGAAGGGTTTTATAAATTCTATGTAGAACAAATCAAACCGCAGTTATGAAGGCTGAAGATTTAAAATACGTTGTACAGGAAAAATACGGAGAAATAGCCAAACAGTCGAAAATACAAAACGAAACTTCGTGTTGTGGGGTTGGAGGCTGTTGCACCGTAGATTACACGATTTTTAGTGAAAACTACAATAAAGAAAAAGGTTATAATCCCGATGCTGATTTAGGGCTGGGATGCGGTATTCCGACTCAGTTTGCAACAATAAAAGAAGGCGACTCGGTATTGGATTTAGGCAGTGGTGCCGGTAATGATTGCTTTGTAGCCCGTGCCATCGTTGGCGAAAAAGGCAAAATAACCGGAATTGATTTTACCGATGCTATGCTGGAAAAAGCTCGACGGAATGTTGAAAAACTTGGTTTTGTAAACGTAGAATTTATTCAGGGTGATATTGAAGAAATGCCTTTGGAAAACAATCAGTTTGATGTGATTGTTTCAAATTGCGTGTTGAATTTAGTGCCGGATAAAAACAAAGCATTCTCAGAAATGTATCGTGTACTAAAACCGGAAGGACATTTTTGTGTGTCGGATGTTGTGATAAAAGGTGAATTGCCTGAGAAACTAAAGAAAGATGCCGAAATGTATGCCGGCTGTGTTTCGGGAGCAATTGACATCAATGAATATCTGGAGATTATCAGAACCACCGGGTTCTCGGCTATTGAAATTCATAAACAAAAAGAGATTGAGCTTCCGGTTGATATTTTGAAAAACTATTTGACAGATACAGAGATTCTCAAATTCAGGAATAAAGAAATTGGGATTTTCAGTATTACAGTTTCCGGGACGAAAAATAACGTTGAATTTATTTAAATCTGATTTTATGCGGGAAGATGATGCAAAAAAATCGTTGCTCGAACAATACATTGATCTGTCTAAAAATAGTCTGATAAAGGTACAGTATTCTTGTGGAGGAAATTCAACGGGGATAGATGAAACGGATTATATCCCGATTGTTCCTGATTCGTATGTTTCCGAAAGCAACTTAAAAACGGTAGACTATGGATTGGCTCGTGAGGAGGATGCAGAAGCAATCGTAGCATTACTTAGAATAAATAACTTGGCGGTAAGTGACCTCGGTGTAGGGAAGCGGGTATTTCTGGTGGCACTATTGGCAGAAAAAACGATTGGTTGCGTGGCCGTAGAGGTTTACGGAGATGCCGGATTATTACGCTCATTGGCTGTAAACAATGATTTTCGTGGAAAAGGTATCGGAAAAAGGCTGGTGACTGAAGCCGAAACCTGGTGTCGGAACAACGGACTGAAAAGCCTTTACCTGCTCACCACGACAGCTGACGGGTTTTTCCCAAAAATAGGTTGGAACAATACTGATCGGACATCAGTCCCGCAAAGTATTGCGTTTTCCAGCGAATTCGCCTCAGTGTGTCCTTCGACGGCTGTATGCATGATGAAAGAATTAGAATAATTATTCGGAGTTCTATTTAAAATTGTACCCACATCATCAAATAACTCAATGAAAACAAGACTTAAATTTTTAGATCGTTATCTGACACTTTGGATATTTCTTGCCATGTTTCTTGGCGTGTTTTGGGGCTGGATGTTTCCATCTGTTGCCACATTCTGGAACAGCATGTCTTCGGGCACAACCAATATTCCGATTGCTATTGGATTAATCGTCATGATGTATCCTCCATTAGCTAAAGTAAAATACGAAGAATTGGGTGAAGTATTTCGCAACACCAAAATTCTTACATTATCATTGGTTCAAAACTGGATTATCGGTCCGGTTTTGATGTTCACACTTGCTATTTTACTCTTTAAATTTTTCCCCGGAGAAAACAACTCCAACCTGCCTTATGTGTATGGAATCATTATGATTGGGCTGGCACGTTGTATAGCCATGGTCATCGTTTGGAACGACCTGGCCAAAGGTGACACACAGTATGCAGCGGGATTGGTGGCTTTCAACAGTATATTTCAGGTGCTTTTCTTCTCAATTTACGCCTGGTTCTTTATTGCCATTGCACCCGGTTGGTTCGGAATACCAACAAGTGATGCAGTTTCAAAAATCACCATCGGACAAATTGCCGAAAGCGTTTTCATTTACCTGGGAATCCCGTTTATTGCAGGCTTCCTGACACGCTTTATTCTGATTCGGGTCAAAAGCAAAGAATGGTATCATACCCGGTTTATACCGAAAATATCTCCGCTGACGTTGATTGCATTATTATTTACCATTATCGTTATGTTCTCGCTCAAAGGTGAATACATTGTGAAAATCCCGCTGGATGTGGTTTTGATAGCTGTTCCTTTGCTGATCTATTTTGTGATTATGTTTATTGGATCATTTTTTATGAGCAAGAAAGCAGGCGCCACTTACGAACAGGCTACAACACTCTCGTTTACGGCTGCCAGTAACAATTTTGAATTGGCTATAGCTGTTGCCATTGCTGTTTTCGGCATTAATTCCGGCGAAGCTTTTGCAGCTGTGATCGGCCCGTTGGTTGAAGTTCCGGTGATGATTGGATTGGTGAATGTGGCGTTTTGGTTCAGGAAAAATTATAAAAAGTAGAAATAATTAGCTAACTACCAAAAAAAAGCTGGAGTTAAATGTCGTTGTACTTAAATTTTGAATTTAAAAAGATTAGATTGAATATTATAATTGAACCTATCGTAAAAAGATAAAAAGGAAACAAAATTAATTCGTAATTGTTTTAAATCTGCACATCAATAGAATTGATTTCAAAATAAAGATATATCTTCCCATTATTCGTTTAGACAGGCCTGAGTTACTTCTCTCAAAATGTAATTTTTAAAACTCTAAATGGTAATATGAAACAGACTACAGAAAATTTTATCAGATCAATACTCAATTCGGCCGGAGTTGAGATAAACGGGTCAGGCGAAGCAGATATACAGATTCATCATCCGGATTTTTACAGACGGGTCATTCGGGATGGAACATTGGGATTTGGTGAATCGTACATGGATGGTTGGTGGGACGTAAAGAAAATGGATGAATTAATTTATCGGGTACTTTACGCTTCGCTTGATGAAAAAGTGAACCGGGGAAACTTATTTTTTTATTACCTGGGATCTTTATTTGTCAATTACGGAAAAAAATCGAGAGCTTATGAAGTTGGTTTAAAACATTACGACATAGGAAATGATCTTTTTCGGAACATGCTGGATAAAAGAATGGCTTATTCTTGCGGATACTGGAAAGACGCCCAAAATTTGGATGAAGCTCAGGAAGCTAAACTCGATTTAATTTGCCGGAAACTAGACTTGAAACCCGGTATGAAAGTGTTGGATATTGGTTGCGGATGGGGCAGTTTTTGTAAATATGCAGCCGAAAAATATGATGTGGAAGTCGTTGGAATTACTGTTTCAAAAGAACAGGTCGATTATGCTTTGGCTGATTGTAAAGGTCTAAACGTAAAAATTAAATTACAGGATTACCGGGATCTGTGTAAGGAAATATTACTGGCTAAAGAAAAACTTTTTGATCGGGGTGTTTCGGTAGGAATGTTTGAACATGTAGTTTATAAAAATTACAGAACATATATGAATACAGTTCATAACATATTGAAAGAAAATGGATTATTTTTACTCCATACTATAGGTGCGAATATATCTGTTCATGCCAACGAGCCCTGGTCCAACAAATATATTTTCCCGAATTCTCTGGTTCCTTCTATAAAACAAATCAGTGGATCTTCCGAAGGTCTTTTTGTGATGGAAGATTGGCATAACTTTGGTGCACATTACGATAAAACACTTATGGCCTGGTTCGCAAACTTTGAGAGAAACTGGGATCAAATAAAATTAAATTATGATGAGCGTTTTTACCGGATGTGGAAATACTACTTACTCAGTAGTGCCGGTTCTTTCCGTGCCAGAAACGTTCAACTCTGGCAAATTGTATTTTCTAAAAAAGGTGTCAGTAATGGTTATGTTTCCATTAGATAACAGAATGTAGATCAGGACTTAATTAGGATATTATAGCTTTTCTCAGAAATATATCATTTTCACGAATAGTTTTTTGGACTCGTTTTTCTGAATGTCAAATTTAAAATCATCAAATACAGGTTTTAAAATTCCTCTGTGAAAATAATTGGAAAATCCAAACCCTTCGCGAGGAATTCCGAATAAATTATAATCCATTTTTCCGTTGTAATTTTCATCGTCGAGTACCGACATTCCAAATGTCCCGGGCCGAAACTCAATTTTGATATGGAATTCTCCATTTGTGAAGTCTTTTTTATCACATTTCATCACCCAACATGTTTTTTCATATTTGAACTCAGCTTCGTTTGCAAATATTGCCAGACAAAGCTGACCTTTTGTGTTTCGAATATTAGTAATATGTACATCAAGTGTTTGAGCGCAAATCATGCCTGAACATCCCGACAAGAGAACCATTAACACCAATTTAAACCTTGTTTTCATCTTTATCAGGAAAAATAGTCCTTGTGTTTTTATTTATCCAGAGTTGTTGGTGCAAAAGCACTTTCTGGAAGTTGTGACCCGGCCTGAAATTTATCAACAGTCATAATTGATTTTCTTCCGTTTTGCACATTCTCCATTTGCATTAAATAGGCAAAATACTTTCCGTTTGATTGCTTTTTATAGTTATCAAGCAACTGTATGCGTTGCAATTTTCCTGAAAAATCGTAGAATTCTACCTTGTAACATAGAAAATTACTTTTATCAATCAGACTTATTTTTTTACTATAACCATTTTCATCCTGGAGGACTTGAGTTTTGCCGGTTTGTTGTATTTTCCAGCAAGCTTTTCCCTGATAGTTCTCAGAACCTGATAATGAATACGAAAAATCGGAATCATTGGGTTTACTCATATCGGCATTCGTAAATTCCGAGCCCATAAAACTCTTCCCTTTCTCGGTACTCACAATACGACGGACTTTTCGTAATGCCGGCATATAAATCCACATATTATCACTTTTATTGTCGTAATCATACACCAACAAAGTAGTGCCTTTAACGTCGGCAGGCGCAATGAATTTTATCAGCATTTTATTCGCATCGCCAAATTTTTTCGATGCAGTGGTTATTTGCCGTTGTCGTACATTTCCTTTGGCATCCATGATTTTGAGTGTCGACATCATTTCCATTGAACTGATGTCAATCAGATCAGTTGACTTTTGAATGATTTCCTGTGGTGTTTGAGAAAAAAGTAATACTGTAAAAAACATGGCGAGTGCTGTAAAGATTAGTTTTGTTTTCATGTTAGTTAATTAGTTGATTAGTTGAATTGTTGATTAATTAATTGGTTTATTAGTTGGTTCATTTCATAATCTTTTAGAGGGAACTTATTCTGCATTTAATTAAATATTATACGATAAATCACTAGGTTATTTCACTCTTAAGTGCCTTCTTAGGGGGTTTTGGGGTTGTTTTATTTATGGTTAGAAACCTTGGTTTTATGATCATACACAGAGCCGGAATAAGAACCAAAGCACAAATCAGACAGAGGAAAAGCGAGATGATAATGAGAAATGCAAAAGATTGAATGATTGGAAATGCAGAAATGAACAAAACGGAAAATCCCAGCATCACGGAAAATGCATTGATGCTGATACCTCTTCCAATACTCTTCAGAGTTCCCATAACACCCGCGGAATAACTTTTCCCACGGGCTAATTCCCATTTCATACGCCAGAAAACATGAATGGTAAAATCGACACCCAGACCTATGGAAATAGATGAGAGTAAGGCGGTCACAATGTTTAGCTCAATTCCCAGCCATCCCATAAGTCCGAAGGTACAAGAAACAGCAAAAACCAATGGCAGGCTTCCTAACAGACCGGCAGTGATACTCTTAAAAATAAGGCTGAGTAGAATGAAAATGGCTACTAAAGCAAACAGTAGAGAATAAATCTGACCGCTGACCACCGAATCGCTTATTTCTTTATCCACCAGGCTGTATCCACCCACTACATGCGGAATGGGATCGGATTTGCCGAGTTCATCCAGTTTATTTAAAACCATATTTATATCGGACATATTTTGTGCCTGATATTGTATGGTCATCAATGTTTTGCTAAAATCGAAATTTACAAATTGCTCTAAATCTTTGGGATCACCATTCATGGAGTATAGTTCCAGATATTGTGCAACTGCTTCTCTGCTTGGAGGAATCTTGTTATATCCCTGATCGCTGGAATCGTTCAACGCAGTACTCATTTTTTTGATGATGGTGGCCAGCGACGTTACACTTCCTACATTGGGGAGTTTTTCTAATTCTGTCTGGTATTTATCCAGTTTCTCAAGCAGTCGAGGGTCTTTAATATCACCTTCGAACATTACATTTATCATTTTATTTCCACCAAAATGACGATTGACAATGTCAATAGCTTCATTGAATTCATGATGTTTGGGCATCACTTTGTTTGAATCGGGTGCTACTCTGAAATAGATGAATCCTAAGGTTGACAATATGAAAAATGAGATAAAAAACAAGACAATTCTACGTGGATGATGTGTTACGAGCTTTCCGGTTCGAAAAAGCAAAACGCCGAAAAAGCCATGTTTTTCTTCCACCAAATCCTTGTGTGGCTTTCCTTTTTTTAGGAGCGACAGTACTGCCGGTACAAACAGGAGACTTACCAACAAAGCAAAAGCAATACCAATGGCAGAAACTACACCCATTTGACTGGCCGGAAGTAACAAATGAAGCACCAAACCAAGAGTTCCCACGATGGTGGTCAATCCACACAATATGATAGGTGTATACAGATAACGAGCCGATTTCTCAACAATCTTGATCATGCTCAGATTGGGTTCGGTAGCATTCAGGTCCTGATATTTGGCAATAAAATACACACCGTAATTATTGGCAATGGCTATCATCATAATTGGAATCAGAATACCAATCAAACTGAGCTGCCACCCCAAAAGTGGTATAAGAGCCATACAAAATATGATGGAGAAAACAACGACCGAAAAGGGTAGGAGCACTGAACTTAATTCCCGAAACGAAACCCAAAGAAAAATAAACATCAATATCAAACCGATTGGCAACAAAAGCATTAAATCGCGACTGATTTTTTTATTGGCTTCATCCCGC
>JAQTOL010000037.1 GCA_028748945.1 Paludibacter sp. | reverse complement strand
CTTCCTCTTTTTGAACTGAATTTATGACTATAGATTATATTTATATTTGCATTCAATGACGTTCCATCACCCGTATTGCTGGATTTCCCTATACTGGTTGTATCAGCTCCTGTAAGATATGAATATTTGTTGTTCCTGTCTGAAAATGAACGATTATAACCAATTGTTGGTTGCAATACGATCGTATTTAAAGTGTCCGGTTTCCATTCTACCTCCATCCGCAAATTGGTTGAATAATTTTCATTGTGTGATATGTTGTTTGAATGATTGGTATAAGTATTTCCGGAAAGGTAACTTTCTTTATTACTTTCGGTAATTGATTCGTTGGCTGAATGATTTATTGATGCATCCCCACCAATTTTTAAATTTGGATTCACTGTTGTATTGTTATTCAATCCTATATTTTGCGTGGTCGTAATTCCGCCTGAAGGATTTCCCATTCCGTTTCTACCACGACTGCTTCGGGTAGTATTGGTGTTATTTCCACCAGCCGTAATCGCAGTTTGTGCATCGTTATTCATTATGTTTATAAATGCATTTCCATCATAGCGAACATCTTTGTTTAAATCCATTCCGGCTCCACCGCTAATATTTCCAAAAACTCCGTGTTTCCTGTTGGGTTTGGTTGTCAGATTAATAATCCTTTCTGTATCATTATCTTCAAATCCTGTGAGCAGGGCCATATCCGATTTTTGTTCCAACACCTGAATTTTATCAATCATTTCAGCCGGAATATTTTTAGTAGCCATTTCTACATCATCGCCAAAAAACTTTTTGCCATCAACCCGTATTTTCTTAATTTCTTCTCCATTCACTGTGATTTTTCCATCGGAACCAACTTCAACTCCCGGAAGACGTTTCAATAAATCTTCAACTACTGCATTTTCTGCAGTCTTAAAGGCTGTTGCATTATATTCAAGGGTATCACCTTTTACAGTCATTTGAGCTTGAGTACCATTTACTTCTACTTCACCCAACATTTGCGCATTCTCATTTAATTGGATATCTTTCAGAATCAAATCTCTATTATCCATGATAATGTTTTTTCGATAATCTAAATAACCCAAGAAACTGATAACTAAAGTATAATTGCCAGGTAAAACTTTGTTTAACTGAAAATTGCCCCTCACATCGGTTTGCCCCCCGATAACAAATGTTGAATCGGTAGTACGTAGCAAACGAACATTTCCAATTTCAATTGGCAACCCGTTTTTAGAGTCAAAGACTGTTGACTGAATACTATGTTGAGCAAACATCGATATACTTAATGAAAGAAATAAGATTAATGACAGTAAAATCAGTTTCATGAGATTTGTATGGCGATAAATTGAGTATTTGATTTGATAAGGTTATGATTACTAATAATAAAAAACGCAAGTTTGATAAAACTAAACCTGCGTAATCAAATCGAAGTAATTTATGTTCATTTGACAAATTAATAACCTGAAGGTTTAACCGGGAGGATAATAAATATAACTATCTTCACTTTTCTACCTTATGAGTTTATCGATAGGATTGTTTAATGATTTGTTTTTTAGATAATTGAACCGTAATTTAATATCATTTCAATGTTTATTGATGGATTAAGCGTATCTTTGTAGTTCTAAATAAACACTCTATAAATGAATTTTATCGATTTAAATCTCAATACTCCATTAATTAATGCGTTGAACGACTTAGGATTGACTCAGCCAACTACGATACAGGAAAGAGCCTTTCCGGTGATCATGTCCGGTCGCGATATGGTGGGAATAGCTCAAACCGGAACCGGAAAGACGATAGCCTATTTGTTGCCATGTTTGCGTCAATGGAAATTTACAAAAGAGAAACATCCTCAGATTTTAATTGTTGTTCCTACGCGTGAGCTTGTAGTGCAGGTGGTGGAGCAAGTTGAGAAACTCACAACTTATATGAATGTACGCGTTGTGGGAGTGTATGGAGGTGTTAATATGATACGGCAAACTCCATTAGTGGTGGCAGGAGTTGATGTGTTGGTTGCAACTCCGGGTCGTTTATTGGATTTAACGCTAAATGGTAGCCTGAAATTAAAATCAGTTAAACGTTTTATTATCGATGAAGTGGATGAAATGCTGAACCTTGGTTTTCGTCCACAATTAATCCGTGTGATCGACCTTTTACCGGTAAAACGTCAAAATCTAATGTTTTCGGCTACAATCTCCGAAGATTTAAAGGATTTAGTGCACGATTTTTTTGTTGAACCTATTGAAATTGAAGCAGCCCCTACCGGTACGCCACTCGAAAATATTAAACAAATCGGATTCAAGGTTCCAAACTTTTTCACGAAAGTAAGTCTCCTTAAATATCTGATGCTAAATAATATTGAATTTTCTAAAGTGTTGGTTTTTACTTCCACTAAGAAACTGGCTGATGCATTATATGATGAAATAGCACCTAAATTTATTGATCAGATAGGACTGATTCATTCAAACAAATCCCAGAATAATCGATTTGAAGCCTTACGGAATTTCAAGGAAGGGAATGATCGAATGTTGATTGCCACCGATATTGTGGCACGTGGATTGGATATTTCGGATGTCTCGCACGTTGTCAATTTTGATGTTCCGGAAGTGGCAGAAAACTATATGCATCGCATAGGTCGTACTGGTAGAGCGGATAAAAATGGTGTTTCCATTACGTTTATTACCAAGTCGGACGCAGCATACAGAACGAATATTGAATTACTGATGAACCGCAAAATTCCTATCGTGAAAATGCCCGAAGAAGTTGAAATCTCCGGGGTTTTGACAGAGGATGAATTACCTAAGGTGAAAATGAAAAACGTATTGACTTCCATCCCTAAAAAGGAAGAAGGCGGAGCTGCTTTTCATGAGAAAAAAGATAAGAATAAAAAGGTAAATATGAAAGTTCGTCGTGCTGAATCCATGAAGATTAAATATGGAAAACCAAAGACAAGAGGACAAAAATATAAGAATTAATCATTTACAATTTTTCTAAACTCAAAAAATAGTATTATGGAAACGAAAAACGAAATTCAAAAAAAACAGAGGGGTAAAATTGCTACTTATGTTATGAATCACAAGATGATATTTTCACTCTTATTTATCCTTGTGGTTGTATTTCTGTGGGCTTTCATCAAAATGTATTTTATGGAAAAACACTTTGAGAAACAAACGGCTGAAATGAAAATTACATATGAGAATAATATGGATAGCTTAGCAGCTAAGCAATTAGTCTTGACATCCAAGGTTTTTTCATGGGCTATCAGGAGTGAATTGACACGTGAGAATAAAGAACAGGTGAATCAGTTTTTTCTGAATTTTATCAAGGAGCCGGGTGTGGTTAAAGTGGAATATGTCGATGCTACAACTCAAAAAGTGTCTCTTTCAACCGATAAAAAAGATGAAGGAACGGTCTTTACTAATCAGGTTGCTTTGATGACAGATGAACCTATATTCTATCGCAATGATTCTGTTTTAAATGTGATTAGTCCTGTAATGGGATTGAACAATAAGATGGGCGTGTTAGTTATAGAGTATATCCGATAATAATATAATATAGTGATACATAAAAAAAGGAATTTGACCTAATCAGTCAAATTCCTTTTTTATGTTTTAATGATCTCTTCTAAAACCACCGCCTCCATCACCACGAGGGTGATCTCCTCCCGGGCCAAAACGATTCATTCGGTTCATCTCAGCAGGATTATTTTGGGAACCTGAGAATTTATTAATTTTATAAGTAAAGCTCAATAAAAAGTAAGAAGTAAGCGTGTTATAAGTATTATATTGAATATAATTATCACCTATCGATTGTCTGATATTCAGTTGCTGACGCAATATATCATTTACTTTTAACGATAAAACCCCTTTGTTTTTAAATAATGTTTTATCGAAAGATGCATTCCAAATCAATTGATTCTGTGCACTTGTGGAATATCCTTGCTGAGTGGTATAATTAAGGTCTGTTCCGATATTAATGCTGTAAGGCAAGTGCAAAATAATATTTCCACCTCCGGACCAATCATAAGTCTCTGATATTTTTGGATTCAAATTGTTTTTAGTGTTTGAATAACGGATACTCCCGCGGGCCCCGATTTCAATCGCATCTTCTGTAAAAGTTAATGCTATCTGTTCCCCAAGATTATACCTTCCTGTACTACTTAAATCGCCCAATGGAATAATACTGTCAGTATTGACCGTAGTTAATCCTCTGGCTGAATAGCCATACCGCATATCATATCCGGCGGAAGTATTGGTGTTAAAATGCAATAATTTTTGAATTAAAGGTGTATTGAACATAACATTTCCATTTACACTATAGGGCATATTTGAAGCATTAACAGTTTGACTGTATTGTTTTCCGGTTACATCGTAAAGACTGTTTGTTACAAGATCATCTTTTGTATATTCAGCCCTTAAAAAAGTATTGAACGATGAAAAGGTCTGATCATTAAAAGCACTGTACATAACCCTTAAACTCTGATTAAAAGCCGGTTTTAAATCGGGATTACCAACTGTTTCATTCATCAGGTTCGAATTGTTTTTTACAGGTTGCATTTGGCTGATACTTGGTTGTTCTGTTTGTCCCCGATAATCCAGACGGGCAAATTTTTTCTTGCCAAAATTATATTGTAACCTGGCAGTTGGTGAAAAATTCAATACTTCATTGGTAATCGGTAAAATATTTCCGTCTGCATAAGTACGTGTACTGTAGTTCTGGGAAGGTTCTCCTTTCATCCCAAACATAAGATTATAACCATTGTCAATGTAACGATAATTGAACTCTAAAGATTCACGATAAAAATTATTTTCGAAATTATTACTGTAATCGTAATTAATTGAATCATTCCTTAATCTGTCATATTGAATCTTATCGGATGTACTATGTGATTCGCTTAAATAAACCGATGTTTCCAAAAAGTTTTTAAGGTTCCAAAGTGGTTCAACAAAAGCCAAACGTAAACTGAAATTGTTATTATCAGAGACATTTGTCGTACGTTGATTTATCATTATGGAATCATTGATGGAAGTGAATTTTTTCGACTCATTAAAACTTTCGTTATTACTTCGTGAAATTCCCGATTGAAAATTGGCTGTAAATGTTCTGCCTTTTTTTGACGCAAATTTATGATTATAAATGATTCCAAGACCTCCGTTTATACTTGTTCCGTTTCCGTAATTTTTAGTTGATCCCCAACTGGTTCTTACGGAATCGGTTGAATAGGAGTAATCATTGTTACTATCTGTAAAACTACTCGAGTAACTAAGGTTCGGCTGAAAAATGACTGTATTCATACTGTCCACTTTCCATTCCATTTCCAGACGGAGATTTGCAGAATAATTGTTTACGGTAGCAGCACTTTTAGAAGTGTTTGTATTGGTTGATCCAATCAGGTATGTTTGTTGATTGCTGGTACTTTGTGTATCATTGAAAGAGTGATTTAAAGATCCGTCACCACCTACTTTTAAATTTGGGTTAATAATCGTATTGTTATTTACACCAACGTTTTGAGTGGTTGTAATGCCACTGTTTCCACGTCCTCCCCAACCACCTCGTCCACGGCTGCTTCGGGCAGTATTCGTATTGTTTCCTCCACCGGTAATGGTTGTTTGAGCCTCTCCATCAATGAGGTTTAAAAACAAATTACCATCATACCGCAATTCCTTATTAGTATCCATTCCTGCACCTCCGGTAACATTACCAAATGTTCCTTTTTTACGGTTTGGTTTAAATGTAAGATTAATAATCCGTTCAGTATCATTATCTTCAAAACCTGTCAACTGTGCCATGTCCGATTTTTGATCCAATACCTGAATTTTGTCAATTAATTCTGCCGGAATATTTTTCGTTGCCATTTCCACATCGTCGTTAAAAAACTTCTTGCCATTCACACGTATTTTTGTAACTGCTTCACCATTCACGGTAATCTTACCATCCGTGCTGACCTCAACTCCCGGCAACCGTTTCAATAAGTCTTCCACTACGGCATTTTCTGCTGTTTTAAATGCAGTGGCATTATATTCCATCGTGTCACCCTTTACAACCATTTGAGCCGCATTTCCTGTTACCTGTACTTCTTTCAATAATTGTACATTTTCTTGTAACTGAACTCCCTTCAGTATCACATCTTTATTGAGTACACTAATATTTTGTTTGTAATTTATATATCCAATTGAACTGATAACCAGTATGTAGTTTCCGGGTTTAATTTTGGACATCATAAAATCCCCCTTTGAATCGGTTTGGCAACCGGTTACAAAAGTTGAATCGGGTAAATGTAACAAACGAACATTTGCCATTTCAATCGGAAGACCGTTTTTAGAGTCATAAACAGTTGACTGTACACTACGCTGAGCAAATGTAACTATGCTCAATGAAAGAAATAATGAAAAAAGTAAAATATGTTTCATGTGAAGTTTGGATAAAAACCGGAAGTTAACACTTTTGTATGGAAATGGAATAATAATGATAATAAAAAAGCAAGTTTGAGAAATTTCAACTTGCGTTTATCTGCTTGGTTTTATTTTTTTATTGATTTGACGAATATAAAACTAAAAGGTTTAATTAGCGGAATTAAATAAGCACAAAATTAATTATAATGGATGAATCATTTACTAAACGTCTGCTTTTTATTTGAAATTAACAGGTAAAGAGCTATTTTTTCCTTTTAGTAAAATATGATATCAGAAAAGGAGCTGGAATAAAAAGAAAAACTTTGAAGCAAACATTATTAATTTATGTAGCCACAAAATGAATATTCAGTTTAGAAAGAGATTATTTCATAATGATATTTTTTGTTTGATATATAAATTTACCGTAATTTAATCCATGAGTTAACATAGTAAGATAGGAATTTAATGATCGGTTATTTATAAATGAAAAGTTACATAACCTGAAAAAAACAGATTACGGATTCTTTCCTGATTTTTTATTTCATTTTTGTTTATCGTTGCAAAAAAGTGTACTTTTGCAATTCTAATCAAAGATTATGATAAACGAAAACATGGTGTTACGCACCGAACATTTATTCAAAAAATACGGCAAACGTACTGTTGTAAGTGATGTTTCCATTAATGTAAAACAAGGAGAGATTGTAGGACTGTTAGGACCCAACGGTGCCGGTAAAACCACCACATTTTATATGACTACGGGATTGGTAACACCAAATTCGGGTAAGATATTCTTGAATGATGAGGAGATTACAAAATTTCCGGTTTATAGACGTGCCCAAAAAGGCATTGGTTATTTATCACAAGAGGCTTCCGTATTTAGAAAAATGACCGTGGAAGATAATATTAAAGCGGTACTGGAAATGACTAAATTTAGCAAAGCAGAGCAAAAAGAAAAACTTGAAGTATTGATAGCCGAATTTAATCTGGAACCTGTCCGGCATAACATTGGCGATCGACTCTCCGGCGGTGAACGACGACGCACCGAAATTGCCCGTTGTCTGGCTATTGAGCCGCGATTTATTATGCTCGATGAACCCTTTGCCGGTGTTGATCCAATTGCCGTACAAGATATTCAGGATATTGTATGGAAATTAAAGGAAAAGAATATCGGAATATTAATTACCGATCATAATGTGGATGAAACATTAACGATTACTGATCGTGCTTATTTGCTTTTTGAAGGAAAAATATTGTTTCAGGGTACCTCTAAAGAGTTGGCTGACAATCCTGTTGTTCGGGAAAAATATTTGGGCAGGGATTTTGAATTGAAAAAGAAAACAAGAATTTAAGAGCTGTTTAAATTCATATGTTTAAATTTCATCATTTTCCTATCTCTTCGATTTATTACTAAAAAATATGCAAAAAGCAACACTCAGTATTTTAGGTTGTGGATCAGCCTTACCCACAAAAAAGAACTTTCCGAGTTCCCAAATACTTGAGATGCGCGATAAACAATATATGATTGATTGTGGTGAGGGAACTCAGATTCGCATCCGGCAAATGGGAATTAAAACGAATCGACTTGGTCATATTTTCATATCACATTTGCATGGTGACCATTGTTTTGGATTAATCGGACTTATTTCAAGTTGTGGCATGCTGAACCGTACCGCCGATTTGCATATCCATGCACAGGTCGAACTCGAAAAAATAATGGAAATTCAGCTAAGTTATTTTTGTACCGACTTACCATTCAAGGTTATTTTTCATAGTATCAACCCCCGGAAACATGAATTGATTTTTGAAGACCGTTCAGTAAAGGTTTTTTCCATCCCATTGAAACACCGTGTTCCTTGCTGCGGTTTTTTGTTTGAAGAAAAACCCCGGGATCGTCATATTTTGCGCGAAATGATTGATTTCTATAATATTCCAACCTGGCGTATCCCCAAAATTAAACAAGGTGAAGATTTCACCACTGAAGAAGGTGAAATTATTCCCAATGAAGTTCTTACAATTGCACCTGATTCTCCTAAACGCTTCGCTTATTGCTCCGATACGGCTTATTCAAAAAAAATAATTCCCCTGATCCAGGGCGTTGATTGCTTGTTTCATGAAGCTACTTTTATGGAAGATGAACTTGTACGTGCCAAACAAACTCAACATTCCACTGCACACCAGGCTGCTGAAATTGCATTGAAAACGAATGTTAAAAAGTTGATTATAGGACATTATTCAGCTCGTTACATTCATCAAAATGAATTGTTGGAGGAAGCGAAAGCAGTTTTCGAAAATACGTTATTGGGTGAGGATATGACTGTTTATGATATTTAATAAATTGATGGAGAATTAGTTTTAAAAAAATTCCCGAACATCTTTGTCCGGGAATTTAATTTTAGAATTGGTAAAACAACCTACATCATTAATTTAAAACTAACCGGAAGTGTATATTTTACCCGAACGGGTTTGCCTCTTTGTTTCCCGGGAATCCATTTGGGCATGGATTTTATCACTCTTACAGCTTCTTTATCCAAACTAGGATGAACGCTGCCAATAACAACCACATCGACTATCGAACCGTCACGATTAACAACAAATTCACAAACGACTCTTCCCTGTATCTGATTTTCAATAGCAATGACCGGATAATTTACATGTTCGGATAAAAACTTTAATATATTACCCGGAAATTGAGGCATAGATTCCACATATATGAACGGAATGTCAGTATCATCTTCGTTTTTGTCTAATGGAATCGGATTCCCGATAAAAGGTATTGGCTCATTTTTAATGGCTTCTGAAGTAAATTCAACCGGTTTTGTTTCGGTGTGATTATCTACAATTTCTATCTGTTCGATCGATGCAGGTGGTGGTGGAGGCGGAGGCGGGGCTTTTTCAGCAGTTTGAGGAATGATTATTTCCTCTGTAAATTCTTTGTCATAATTGATACCGGCATACCGGTTAATGTCTTTTCGTGACCACTCGAAGGCGATAAAGACTAATGACAAAACGAGAACAAATCCGATAAGAACGAAGAATGTTTTTTTATTCTCCAGATTGGCTTGGGGTGATTTCTTGGCTACCATGGCATTTCTTATATTAAAAAGTTAATAACTAGAAATATATCCTGGAAAAAAAATCAAATATGTGGGGATTTTAATTTTATTAGATTTATAATAATAACGTTTTAGTATATTGATTTATTATATTCATTTAATATAATTTTTAAGCAGGCAGTATTATTCACAGAAATAATTTAAAATAAAAAAAACGTGAGGCCGTAATGACCTACACGTTTCAATTTTTTATAACGCTGATTGGGTATATTTCGCCGAAAATTATAATAGTCAATTGAATTTATTTAATCCAGATTATAACCAAAACCTTTCAGTTTCAGGTCTTTATTTCGCCAGTCTTTTTCGACCTTGACGAATAATTCAAGGAAGACTTTTTTATCAAAAAACACTTCCATATCTTTTCTGGCTTCAGTACCTACTTTCTTTAGTGACTTTCCGCCGTGTCCGATAACGATTCCTTTTTGGGAGTCACGTTCAACATAAATTACCGCGTTTATTCGTATCAGTCTGTCATCTTCTTCAAATTGTTCCACTTCCACTTCTACCGAATATGGAATTTCTTTTTCGTAATTCATTAGAATCTTTTCCCTGATTATTTCCGTAACAAAGAATCTGGCCGGTTTATCTGTCAGTTGATCTTTATCGAAAAAAGCAGGTGACTCTGGTAACAAAGCTTTAATCCGGGTAAATAAGGTGTCAATATTGAATTTTTCAATGGCTGAAACGGGATAAATTTCAGCTCTTGGCAATAAATTTTTCCATTTTTCAACTAAAACTTCGAGTTTCTCCTGATCAATCAAATCTATTTTGTTGATAATAAGTAAAAGTGGTGCCGGATTCAGTTTTACTTTTTCAACAAAATCTTCATTTTTTTCATATGAATCAAATACATCGGTTACATAAAGCAATACATCTGCATCAGTTAATGCTGATCGGGAGAAGTTTAACATGGATTCCTGCAGACGATAATTGGGTTTCAAAACACCCGGCGTATCTGAATAAACAATCTGAAAATCTTCTCCATTTACAATCCCTAATATGCGATGACGGGTTGTTTGGGCTTTCGAAGTGATGATCGAAATTCGTTCACCCACTAAAGCGTTCATCAATGTAGATTTTCCTACATTGGGATTCCCTACTATATTTACAAATCCGGATTTATGCATTTTATTACAAATTAAGAAGTTAAAGTGGCTAAAGTTTGATGAGTTTTATAAATTCAGATCACCGAATATGAATTTTAATTTTGGGTATAAAACTTTTGCAAAGGTACGATAAATTATACGGATGAAAAATTGGAATGTGAATTCATACTTTTTTACCACATTTGGCGTTTCGAATGAACTGATTTCTCAACTGATAGCAAATCTTTATTATGCTTCATATCAATAAATTATACGAAATATCGCAACGAATGAAGTTATTATTCATCCTTGTTTCTATTGCTATTATATTGATTTCTACGCTATTTACAAACAGATTGACCAAGTCGTTAGGTGCAGAAGAACGTAAAAAAGTGGAAATATGGGCCGAAGCTACCCGTCAGCTTATACAGTCTAATGATCAGACAAATATCAGTTTTTCGCTCAATATTATAGAAGCGAATACAACGATTCCTGTTTTAATCGTTGATGATAAGGATAACGTCATGCAATCTCGAAATTTTATTGAACCTGTCAAAAATATTGATGCATTTTATAAAAAAGAATTAGCCAGACTTAAATTAAAGAATCTTCCGATTGAACTTCGATTGGATGATAATACTATCCAATATATTTATTATGATGATTCCTTGTTTCTCAAACAATTATATTATTTTCCCTATGTTCAGTTCGGAGTAATTATTGTTTTTTTACTGGTTGCATTTTTTGCATTTTCAGGTACTAAAAAAGCTGAACAAAATCAGGTTTGGGTTGGACTTTCGAAAGAAACAGCACATCAGTTGGGTACGCCAATATCTTCCTTGTTGGCCTGGGTCGATTTGCTTAAAAGCCGGCACGAAGAGGATAAATTAATCGGAGAAATGGCAAAAGATGTAAACCGCTTGCGTATTATTGCCGAACGCTTCTCCAAAATCGGTTCAAAACCCGATTTGGATTTGGTCAGTTTGAACGAGACATTGTTCAATGCAGTAAATTATATGACTAACCGTTCATCACAGAAAGTAACAATTCAATGTCATTTTCCATCGGATGAACCGGTATTTGTGAAGCTAAATGTACCTCTTTTCGAATGGGTTATAGAGAATTTATGTAAAAATGCCATTGATGCCATGGATGGTGTCGGACGTATCGATATACAGGTTCAGCAAAAAAATGAAGAATTGTTTATTGATATAAAAGATACAGGCAAAGGGATAGACCGAAGAAAATTTAATGTGGTATTTACACCCGGATTCACCACAAAAAAAAGAGGTTGGGGCTTGGGACTTTCACTTGCTAAACGTATTATTGAAGAATATCATGGTGGAAAAATATTTGTAAAACAATCCGATTTGAACATTGGAACCGTGTTTCGCATTGTATTAAAGCTGAATACGAAAAAAAAATGGTATAAATTTTTATCCAATTCCAATTAAAGTAATTTTAAAATTAATTGATAATCTGCTAATTGCATATTTCAATTCAAAATATCAGCAAAATAAAAAAGAATCTGTTTTGTAAATGAACATATTTTCGTACCTTTGCGCGGTTTTAAAAGTCATGTGAAAGATGTCAAAATTCGAACAATACAACATAGTATTAAAGGATATAACCAGTGAAACACCCGTGTTTGAGTTTGACTTGGACAATGTGTTTTTTAAGAAAATTGATAGTCCGGAAGTACAAATCGGGAATGTCAAAGCAAAAGTTAGTGTTCAGAAGAAAACGAATACCTACGAGTTAAAGTTTGAAATTGATGGAATTATTGTAATTCCGTGTGATCGTTGCCTGGATAATATGGAGCAACCCATACATTACAAAGAAAAACTTTTAGTAAAACTAGGCGAAAAATTTTCAGAAGAAGACGAAATAGTTATTGTTCCTGAATCAGAAGGAGCCATCAATATTGCCTGGTTCTTATACGAATTTATAGTACTGAATATTCCGATGAAACATGTTCATGCTCCGGGTGAATGTAACAAGACTATGGCTGGTAAGCTTAAAAAGCATATCACGCGTCAAAAGGACGATGATGATGATGAAGATGAATCGGTGATCGATTTTGATGACGACGACGATTTTACAACGAATGAATCACAAACTGACCCGAGGTGGGACGGTTTGCAAAATATATCAGAAAACAATTAAATAAACAACTAAGATGGCACATCCTAAGAGAAAAATTTCGAAACAAAGAGCAAGAAAAAGAAGAACACATTATAAAGCTGAAGCCCCAACGTTAGCAATTTGCTCGAATTGTGGAGCAGCTCATATCTATCATACTGTATGTGGCGAATGTGGCTATTATAGAGGTAAATTAGCTATTGAAAAAATGGCTACTGTTTAATATGAATAGTTTTTTTCTATTCAACTTATTGTAAAATTGTTGAGCCCTAAGCCTTTAAGCTTCCGGGCTCAATTTTTAAGTACCTAATATTTAAAAATATATGTCTAAAATTCACGCAGTTATCACAGGTGTAGGAGGGTATGTACCTGATTACATATTGGATAACCATGAACTAAGTAAAATGATGGATACCAACGACGAGTGGATTACCACACGTGTAGGTATTAAAGAACGTCGTATCTTGAAAAAGAAACATGCAGGAACTTCCTACATGGCTGCTAAAGCAATTCTGGATTTATTTGCAAAAACAGGAACAAAGCCGGAAGAAATTGATTAGTGATCTGTGGAACCACTACTCCCGATCATATTTACACTTCATGTGCTTCTATGGCAGCCGAAAAGGCAG
>JAQTOL010000036.1:7900-13612 GCA_028748945.1 Paludibacter sp. | reverse complement strand
CAATGTGATTTACAACTGGGCAGGTAACGGTTGCTACGGTGGCGAAGGGATGAATGTGAATATTGTAAACAATTATTACAAACCCGGCCCCGGCACCAAAACAAGAAGCACCGCGATACAATACAGGATAGCATCTATCGGTATCAGAACTACTTCATATATTGCCACCTATCCTGCTTTTGCTCCTATGCTTCATGTTTGGGGTAAGTATGACGTGGAAGGTAATTACGTAAATGGATTTAGTGATGTAACAGCAGACAACTGGACTAAAGGAATTTATGCCCAGATTAGCAATTCGAGTGTTGATAATTTGTTTACTGCTACGACCAAAGATACCATGAAATTAGCCGCTCCCATTAATTATGTTTATACTACGACACAATCGCCGGCGGTAGCTTACGAGAAGGTGCTGCAATATGCAGGAGCCTCTCTTTCGCGCGACTGGGTGGACACATTGATGGTTTATGATACCCGAAACGGTTTGGCCTCACACACCGGTACAGGAACCGGTGATGTTTACGGCATTATTGATTCACAGGAAGACAATAAACCTGCCAATGCCCCTGCCGACTGGAATGCGTGGCCTGTTCTGCAAAGCACTACAGCCCCGGCAGACACCGATCAGGATGGTATGCCGGATGCATGGGAAACAGCCAACGGACTGAATCCAAATAACACATCGGATGCCAACACCCTGAATAGTGACGGTTATACCATGCTTGAAGTTTATATGAACAGTATTGTAGGTGGCATTATGAATGCAGAAAACGAAGGTGGAGTTGCCTCCGGTTATACGCTGGGCGACAGTAGTACGAGCACTACACATGTTACTTTGTCGCAAAGCACCTATGTGGGCACTTCCGGCGCTTCATCGCCCTGGTTATTTGATGGAGGTTACAGTATTAGCAATGCTAATTCCAAGACCTATGCTACTGGTAGTGAATTGGGAATCAAATTTTCAACGGGTGTACCATTTACGGTAAATCTTCCAACCGGTATAAGTGTTGACAGTGTCAGATTTGTTGGTTATGATAATTATGTTACCGCCGATTCATACCTGAGTGAATTGAACGGTACAACTTACGGCACCACTGATTATGTTTTCACACAGAAAGATGCAAGCGGGAATTATACCGTTTGTTCAAATCTGGTTCCTCTCTCCTCGCCGGCTACCGGATCTTTTACGGTTACTTTTGGAGGCAATCAGGTTGTCTTGCAACTTATCCTGTCTGTCAGAACTGCAACAGGCATCCGAACAACGACTATACTTACAGCCGATCCCAATGCACCGGTCAATGTTTATACTATGGATGGACGATTGATTCGCACCCATGTGATTCGAAGCCGGTCCACGGAAGAATTGCCTAACGGTATTTATATCATTGATAAACAGAAAATAATTGTCAATAAATAAATTCCATTTCTCAAATCCACGCAATTCAATTCTTTGTGTGGATTATTTTTTATTCCCCCGATTCCCTTTGCAATGCTGGTAAATAAAAACAAAGATTCAATACCTCCATTTTGTTGTGCTTACCTGATTAAAATATAGTATTTACTATTTATCCTCCGGAAATCAAATTTTGTCCACTTGAAATCAACGGGTTTTATCTAACTTTGTCTGATAATTTGATTGCATAATAAAAGGCAGGATTTGATGGGTATATTATCTCCACCCTCCCAATTCTCCGGTTAATGCTAATACTTTAAATTTAAATCACATGAAAAAACTCATTTCAACGGGCCTTTTTATTGGCTTCTTTGCCTTTCTTCAGGCTCAGACCTCAGGAAACATTCAGATACAGGTAAATGCTTCCAAACAAATTGCCACTGTTACCAAAATGTTCAACGGTACCAATATTGAAGACCTCAATAACCAGACAAACGGGGGTATTTTCAGTCAACTTATACACGGAGAAGCATTCGAAGAGAATATCGACATTGACTTTCTCCATCTGCCATTGGCTGATTACGTGAAAGTCTACGTGATTTTAGACGAAACCAGACGTCCTCATCTCCTTTCGGTAGCAAACAGTTATACACGCGTTAACTGGAACAACCTCGGTGAAAAGTATGATTTCAATTCAAAAGACATCTATAATGCCGTTGAACAGGCAACGCAACCCAGACGAATGCGTAATGGTGAAACGACACAACCTCAGCGTCCCTTACAGATTGGGAACCTGAAATTCTACGGTCGGTTTGATCCTTATGACAGTATTCCGGAAGATATACGTACCATCATGCTCGATCGTATCAACGGCAACGAACAGATAAGCCGTTACTGGAATAAAATTGCCACCGGCGACACGAAAGGCCGGTTTATATTAAAACGGGGCGACGCTTATATGGGACGTCAGGATCAGATTATCAATCTGCAAAGCGGTAACGGTGAATTCGGGCTCTACAATTCAGGACTCAACAAACAGGGAATAAATCTGGTTAACGGAAAACCCTACGACGGTATCCTTCGGATAAAAGCTCAAAAAGCCACAACCATCTATCTTTCTTTGCGCGATGAGCAGGGGAAAATACTGGCTGAAAAACCTTATCAACTAAAGGGTGACGGCACATTCGAAAAAGTTGAATTTGAACTAACCCCAACTGCCGAAACAGCGAAAGGACGTTTCGGAATTACGCTGAAAGAACAAGGCGAAATAGAACTCGGTTTTGCTTTTCTCGAACCCGGCAAGTGGGGTCGTGTAAAAGGTTATCCTATCCGTAAACAATTTGTGGATGCACTCGTAAAAGAAGGAATTAAAGTGATCCGCTACAACGGCTCCATGGTCGATGTGGGTGCCGACACCTATATGTACCGTTGGAAAAAGATGATTGGGCCGGTTGACGAACGGAGAGTTTGCTTCCGCAGCGGCTTTAATCCCTATGCTACCCATAGTTTCGGGATGGTTGAGCTGTGCCAGTTTGCCGAAGCTGTCGGTGCACAGGCCATGATAGGCATGAGTATGGACGAAACATCGGCTGATATCCGCGATTTTGTAGAATATATGAACGGAGCGGTCACAACGAAATGGGGAAAGTTGCGTGCCACGCACGGTCATCCCGAACCTTACAACCTGAAATACATAGAGGTTGACAACGAAAGACCCATGACACGGGGATACATAGAGTGTATGAAAAAATTTGCACTGGCAGCCTGGAAAGTGGATCCCGAAATGCACATCATGGCTTCGCTCAATATAGGAACCAATCCGGCAAGTTACGAGAGAGGTGGTGACCAGTATAAAGAAGCTTCCGAAATGTTCGGATGGTTTGTCAGTCAGGGTAAATCCGACAGAATGGTTTGGGATCCGCATTATGCCGGTTATATCGGTTTCGGTGACAACCCTGAGTTCCTGCGCGAAATGGGTGTTACCCTTCAAACCGAACTGGCCAAAGATTTTCCCGGACACAAACTCACCCTGTGCCCGATGGAAGAAAATGGCAGCCGCTGCGATTGGGACAGAGGATTGGCACATGCACACAACTGGAACACCCTGCAACGGAATGGAAATGCTTTCACGGCTTTAGGAACAGCGAATACCTTCCAACCTCACGGGCAACAGTATATGTGGGATCAGGGACGGGTTCATTTCACTTCCAGCGAAATCTGGTACCAGCCTTCGGCCTTTATCGACGAAATGATGACCTCCCATTGGTTGCCAAACGTGATTGAAGCCTCCAGCAGTGTGGATAGTGTACTGGATGTTACGGCAAAGATCAATGACAAAAAAGATTCGCTCTCTCTTTATGTGGTCAACATAACCGACAAGCCTCGGAATGCTGTTATCAACGTGGACGGTTTCAGGTTTAGCGGAAAAGCTTCAACCTGGGTCATTGGCGATTGTGAACTTACTGCCTATAATACGGTTGATAACAAAGAAAATGTTGCACCAAAGACCGGAAGCATAATATTCCGCAAAAAGGATGCATCCTATACTTTCCCGAAATACTCTTATACGGTGATTACTCTCAGAAAATAATCACAAGGGTAAAGTCAGTAACCATTTTAGTTTTGATTTCAGGGGCAGGTCTTTTCGTGAGAAAAGGCCTGTTTTTTTGAACAAAAGAACCCGTAAAGTTAACATATAGTTTTTTGATTAATGGTCAATTGTAATTAAACGTAGATATCACCCACCCCGCTTCCCCTTCAAATCCTTTCAGGTGGGATTTAAAAGATTAAATATCTAAAGTTGAAACAGACAGATTCTGACATAAAATATACATTTATGTTCTCTTTTTTGACTGTTTTTTCTACCATCTTTATAAATATTACAATTAAATTTGCTTTCGGTTTATACTGAATATATTTATAACCCCGAATCTAATTTTTTTATTCTTTAAGGAATTTTTCAAAAGAGTAATCAATCTATTAAATCAAAAATGATATCAGATTAAAACACAATAAACCTTTTAAAATGAGTATTATGAGAAAAACAATCCATTTATTCTATGCAATCATTGCCCTTTGTGCAATGATTCAACCTCAATCTGCCCGTGCACAGAGTGGACGTGCGTTGAGTTTGCCGGGAGCATCCAATGGTTCCAACAGCAATATGACTTTACCTGCGATGAGCTCCGTAATTACAGGTTTTCCCTTTACCGTAGAAATGTGGGTGAAACCTAGTTCATGGGTATCGTATGGCGGCTTTTGGTCCGACCGTTCAAATACAACGAAAGCAACCACTTTGCAATTTGATAATAATTCGACAAACCATTACATCCGATGTGATTTTAATGGAAGTGCCCGGATTATTACTTTCCCAACGACAGCAACCTGTAATAACGGTGCCTGGAATCATCTGTCCTATACCGTTTATGCCGATTCGGCAGTAGTTGAATTAAACGGCACATATTATACTACAACCTATGCAACCAAAACATGGGATCCATTATCTTTTAGTGCTATTTCGTATATCGGTTGGGACAATCCCGTAGGCTCCGGTCAATACGGTCGTACAGTTGCCGGTTTATATGATGAAATTCGGTTCTGGAATACAGCCCGATCGAGAGAAGAAATTGAGGCAAACAAAAACACTGTTCTTACAGGCAACGAAACAGGTTTGGTAGCATACTATAACTTTGATGACAATACGACCAACGATAAAACTTCCAACGGATTCAACGGGACTGCATTTGGAGGTTCATTGAAAGACCCCAACGTACCGGTCATTACCTTATCTGAAAAGGCAATCGCTTTAGAGATTGAAAAAGGATTCCAGCCTCATCCGTTGTTTATCACCTGTGAGAACCCTACAAATAATATTGTTGTCAGCACAACTGCCGGATTTTCGGTAGATCAGGCAACGTTTACACCTTCCGATTTTATTAACGGAGCCAATAAAGTAAAAGTGATTATTGATGCCACTACAGCTAATGTTGGTGATACCGGGAAAGTCTATATTTCTTATTCGATGGGTGGCACAAATTATAAATTTGATTCCGTAAAAGTTACCCCCGTGCCTGCCTATGAGCGTTATGTTTTCACCAATAAACCTAGCGGTTTAGTCATCGGAAATCATTCTACCTTAAATGTACCGGCCCTACAGGTACTTGATAAGAATATAAATGTTGCACAACTGTATTTACTTCGCCCGGTAAATCCCGGAGTTTCCGATAGTCTGTATTATATTGTACAGGATGGAGATTACCGCATGTTGAGAAAAAGTTCCAATGATTGGGACAAAGAATTTAGAAGTCCTTCAAACGAAGCCA
>JAQTOL010000036.1:0-7890 GCA_028748945.1 Paludibacter sp. | reverse complement strand
CCTCAATCGAACGGGACTACCAGAATTATCAATATTGTGCGTACGGCTATGAGTACCTCTCAAAATTCACTTGGCGCATCGGCTGTGGATGTTGATACCAGATTAACTGAAAACAATGTCTTTAAGGTCGATGCAACATCAGCACCCTATTGCGAATGGTTCATCCAGAATTATCTCACCTTGCTGGATCCGACTGAATCACATATGCTGAGCGTATCCCTGAGTCAGGGCTTATTGAGTACTAATTTCGATCCGAATGTAACAACTTATGATGTGTTGGCACCTGCTGATGCCGGAAGCATCACGGTAACCGGAACGCCAAAAACAAATCTGGCCTTTATTGATAACAATGGTGCTTCTCTCAGTCCGGGTTCACCTGCAGTATTAAATTGTATTTCGGGAGATAATTCAAGTACAACCACATACACATTTAATTTTGTAACTTTAGGTTTTTCTGATTGGGCTGCACGTGGAGAAACCAGTGTGTCCCGTTCTGTTCCGAGCCAATGGGGCTGGAAATGTCCGAATGCCAGCTGGGTTTCTGCCAATTCAACAGCAGCCGGTACAGTCAGATACATTGATAATCCTGCAGGATACTATACCCTGGGTGATACGTTATCAACCGGAGTTTTGGCTGATACAATTCCTTACAAAGGACGTATCATGTATACCCGTTGGGATGGAACTATTGGAGTCAGTGGCGTTTACAGTTTCCCGATGATGATGACTGCAGGAAAGGATTATACATTAACAGGTAAATACGCCTGGAATTCTGTTATTCCAACCGATGTAACCAGTGCCCATCTGATATTCGGAATCAATGCAGCAGCTGATAATTCAGGAGTCTATGCCACTATGGTGGATTCTGTTGTAAATTCAACCGATTTACTGCATTTGCATAATTTTACGACCACATTCCAGGTACCTTCAACCGGTTTGTACTATTTTACGATACAAAGTAATGCAGCCATAATGGGTGCTGTTGCCGACCTGGTATTATCGGATGGAACCTCCGCGATCCATAATTCCTATTCACAAAGCTTATTTGCATCCGTCGATACTAAGTTTGTCAATATACACGGAACAGTTGCCGGGGACAAAATCAGGGTTTATAATACAGGCGGACAGATGATAAAACAACTGGTTGCAGGTTCAGATATTACCAGAATCAATCTGAATTCCGGAATCTATCTGATCAGGGTGAATGAAACCACCTTGAAAGTGGTAAAATAGAAGAATAATACGTTTAGACAAAAGAGAATGACGAAGACCATCTTTCTCATAGTATATTCAAGAGTGAATCACGGACTTGCCTCAGCCTTCGGAAAATAAATGAAGAAGGCAGTTCCTAATCATACAAAGGGTGGGATTACATCCCGATAGCTGTACCCACCCAACAGTATCAAACTTTACTCAATGAATCAATAGATCCGCGAGGACAGAAGAAAGTTCGCAGATCCTTAAGTAGATTATCGTGAAGAATTAGTGTTTGAAAAATTGAAACCTGTTTTTTTAATTATTGAAAATGAAAAGAGTCGGGTATTGGTTCCCGGCTCTTTTTTATTGTACTAAAGAGCGGATCAAGCCTAAGTCTATCGGAACCCACCCACCAGCGCCAAACTTTGCTCAACAAATATACATATCCGCTAAGACGGAGAGTGAATTACTGACTTGCCTCTGCCTTCCGTAAATAAATGAGGAAGGCAATTCCTTATTATTTAAAGGGTGTGATTACATCCCGATAGCTGTACCCACCCAACAGCTCCAAACTTTACTCAATGAATAAATAGTTCCGCAAGGACAGAGTATTTTCATTCTTATTGAGTCTGTATAATTTGTTTTAAGCGTATAATATAGAAAATGGCAGGCATATACCCCCCATCTTCTGTTTCGTTCTTGAAAACAGCTATTGATTTTCAAGATTTTATTCACGTAACGCCAAATCTGAAGTATTACCTCATCATTTACGCTACGGCGAACTTAGACTCTTTATCGAATACCCTATAAACAAATGAGAATTATCTAATACTACAACTTATTTTTTTTCTAAACTTCTTTATAAATTCAAAATCAACAATCGATTTTTTATGTTTATTCATCCATAAACATACATCACCCGTATAAAACTGGAAATAATTTATTGTATTAATACTATCGTTGATATTTCCTATCCCCATAGCTTTACGTAAAAGAACTATAAACCCATTATTTTCAATGAGTAAACCATCTCCTATTATGTAATCAGATTTATTCATATATAAATACTCCACATTATGCCTCACTATTAAAGCTAAAGAATATTTTAAAGGACGTAAATCATTACTCTTTGCACACTCTAACAAAAACGAATTAATACTATCAGGAACTTTGTTAAATCTTGCAACTATTAATGTGTCATTATCTACTATATACAAAGGTTTATAGCTTAATACATAGTTCTCACACATTTTCATCATCTTCGAATCATCATCTTCTCTTTCACATAATACATTGTTATTTCGTAATATACAAGAATAAATCCCCATGTGTGATTGTATGAGTAAAAAAACAAATAATAACAATTTCTTTTTATAAAACATATCATTCTTTATTTAGATTATTAATAAAATCTTTTGCCTTATTTATAGCTTCTTTATTAAGCTCTTTACCTAGAGATATAAACTGAACTCCATCCGATTTGTTTTTATAAAAAAGACGATATTCATAATCAGCTTTTCTGTTACCGTCTTTGCCAGATGGTGAAGTATAACCATATGCAGCAATTGTTGGAACACCCGTTTTTTCTGTAAAATCTTTTGCAATAGAGTAAACAGGAGTATTATTACCATCAGATGAAACCGTTCTTCCGGCATTACATCCTCCAAAAACAACCAATGCATTTGAAGCAAATTTTATATTTGGATCGTTATAAATCGAAGAAATATCAGTAGATGTATACGCTTCTCCTAAACTATTTGTCCAATTTGCAGTACCTGGATGTCCAATCACTTCTAATCCATATTGACCATTGTCCAAAATAATTCCCATTGTGCCAGCATGGCTATAAATGGAAAGGTATTCTATATCTCCATCACTTATCGTTTGTGCTCTTAATATTTCAAGTAATGTCGCTCCAGAGTGAGCTGCCAACGAAATTGTTGCGTTAGACCACTTTACATCTCTATTGGCTTCAGACTTAAACAAATTCTCATGTCTCTCAGTTATTTTTCCATACGAATCTCTATGCACTCCAGCTGCATAAAGAGTAATTTTAGCCCCTCTCCCATCTGGATCAATAAAAATAATTGGATTCTCTAAACAATACACATAACTGCTCACATTCATATATTCCTCCGCCAGCGGATCCACACTAATCCATACACTTGTTCTTGGATCCATATACCTTGCCCCATAATAATACAGTCCTGTTTCTTCGTCCAACTCTTTGGCATTAAACTTATACGGCGTACTCCACGAGCTTGCTGTAGGTCGCTCATCAATAAATACTTCACCGAAAGGAATATATTCCAGATGTTGTACTAAAGCACCGGAAGCATCGGTAATCAGCGAACTACTGCCCAAATGATCGGAATGATAGAAATATGAACTTGCTGTAGTAACCGGAATACCTGATAGTAAACCACCCGTTTGCGCAGTACCTTTATAAATCACTCCCAACGAATCAAAGCGCTCTTTGATTTTGGTGGTTTGCAAAGCTAACCTGGTTTGTAAGTCGGTTGTATTAACCGGGCTTGAGCTGAAAATACCCGAATTACTAAGCTTGCTGGCTATCCGCTGACTGCCCATATAAATGTGTTTGCTATAGTTACCTCCGTTATTTACCACCAGATAAGGTGAAATGTAGGCCGTAAATTTCGAAGTTCCGGTACGTGCTCCACTCAATACGCCATTTACAGAAACTCCTTCGCCATCTCCGCCAACAATGTCAATCATTGCTGGGCGGTACTTTCTAGAGGGTTATAGAGTTTTATTTTTGTGACACCAAGCCTGAAGCATTATTCTTAATTTAGCAATAATTCTTTAGCTCATCACTTAAATCCAAAGCAAATTCATCCACATCAACGATGAAGCCAGTTTTTTCAAATACTGGAAAAACATTTATCAAATAAGAAGATTCTGTAATAATATCAATAAGTTCATCTTCAAAATTCTCTAATGAAATTTCTTTTATATTGCATTTTCCCCAACCGTTAATTCTGCATAGTTCAGCGAATTCTTTTGCTGACCATAAAGGGATTAAAATGTTTCCATCTAATTCAGATGTAGCATATTCTCCATTCTCATATTCTAAAAGATATAATTCCTCACTATCAGCAACTTTCTTTAGAAAATATCTATATCGTTCAATTGGTACTAATGAAGTTACACTTTCTATTTCTTTAGGATTGACTACCATAATAACTAATTTTATTTACGTGCTTTATTTGCTCGACCATTATTGTCATATCTATGCTGTGTTCTATGGTCAGCTCTGTTATTTAATTTCGCGTGCTTATATGAATACCCTTTTGCAGCTTCTTTTCCCCGTGGATGTGCTATCCCCCTGTCCTCTCGGATTTACGCTCAAATGCTCGATTTGTTTGAAGGGATTTTTGGAATCCCGTCGTAATGTATTATAAGGTCCCGATAGCTATCGGGATGTAATCCGCTTAACTATTAAATCTAAACCACCATAACTTCCAATAATCCTTTTCCCCCTGCCCAATCTATTGCTGAACTATAACGATAATCTTCAGCCCGACTGACTAATTCTGCTTTCACCGGATTTTCGTGGATATAGTTGAGTTTCTGATTGAAATAATCATTCAGATATATCTGCTGAGCATCGTTTCCATCCTGCCAAAATTTGTAATTTGTTATCTTTTTATCATTTTTGCCTGCATATTCAAAACGGTTCAACATCCATTCCTGACGGCTTTCCTGCGGATCAGTTTTTATCGAATTAATAATTTCTTTACTCGTGAACTTCTTAAAATCCCGCCAGATGTCCGATACTTTATTCTCGCTTCTACTCCCTGCAATTGCATGTAAATGATTGCTCATCAGAACCCATGCATAAATGATCAATCCTTTGTTCTTTTGGCAATACGATAACGAGTCAATTACAATATGCTTGTAAGCCGGACGGGTAAATATATCTACCCAATCCACCAAAGTGTCTGTTACAAAATACACTTCTCCTGTTATGCGATGCTGAATATCCATAGTAATATGAATTAAGTATTGCAAATGTAGTAATAAATATTAAAATATTGAAAGTAGTGGATCACAGACTTGCCTGCCGCAGGCAAGTCCTTATAATACATAGGGTGGGATGACATCCACGATAGCCCCGATAGCCCCGATAGCTATCGGGGGGGGGCACCCACCCACCAATACCTGGTTTTGCTCATATTTTAAACATTTCCGCCAGGAAGGGCTGGAGTCCTGTATCTTTTTGCTCAGATTGTCAGCTTTGTATTTTTTAATCAAAATATTATGTAATTATTTATAGCGTCCCAACAGACATAAAAGCCTTTTGGGACGCTATAACTTTCATCAGACCTCCTGATACGCTCGCATCATACTCACTTAATAACCCGATTAAGACATCCTGATGCGGTCGGTTAAGACAGCCTGATGCAGTCGATTAATTTACTGAACGGTCAGTATTTTATCGAAGGCTGAAGTGCGTGGTTCTTTAAGATTAACCCCACCACCTGCAAATTGGCTTGTTACCTCTAACAGATACGTTCCCGCAGCTAATATTGGAATTACGATAATCAGTTCAGCCGGGTTATTATTTACAATTTCCGAAGCCTCTACCTTGGTGCGTTCCTGAGTGCCCTGATTGATAAAATAGACACCAACAGCCGGATTATCACCTGCCAGTTTGAGCTTAAAACCTTTGATGCGCAGGTTGCGGTTAGGAGTTAACAGGTCGTTTACCGAACCTGTTTTTACATCGATTACTTCAGAAACATTGATACTGCTGTCGCCGATTCCTTTTATTTCTACTGAAATATTAGGCAGTTCTTTGCGTAATAATTCACCCTGATTGAATTGATAGAGAATGGCATGTTTGTCGGTATTGAAATTTTCGTCTGGTTTGTTAAATACGCCCCTTATCAAAGTATTAGCGGTGAAATAACCGGTATTGATGGAATATCCATCGGAGAGCTGATAACCCATTTCTTCCATGAAAAGGTTCACGTTGTGTTCCATTGCCTCGGCAGTAGTAGCGGCGCCACCACGACTTACAGCAACTTTACAGATGTCTTTCACATTTAATGTACGTTCGGAAATGACCCGTGCAGAATAATCATTGGGGTCTTCGGTAAGCAAATTAGGATACAAATTTGCTTTGATTTTGTGCAAAATGTCTGCCATGATTTGTCTTTGATTTAAAGTTAATAATTAATTGATATTTGAAAAGCGGTACGGCTTCACTCTGTATTAGATTTAGCCCTGGATAAAACCGATTCACCATATTTTACCGGTAGTAAGTTGACCGTACCGCCTTACTTTAATTTGGTTGATAATTTTGTTTTGAAAAACTTTGATCGATCGTGCTGCTAATTTAGGAAGGATAGAAGGAAAAGTCCAAATTTTTTGCCCTTTTTGAGGTGTGCTAAGCATGTTTCAACTATATTGAAAATCACTCAGTTACATTGGTTTTAGATGAAATTGGTGTGCAAAGCCTCTTTTAACCACGAGAATAGTTAAATAAAGCTCGTTTTTGGGCAAGACAAAAACTGATAAATGGAAATATCGGATTAAAAAACAGGTTGGATTTGAATTAATTTTCTGAAATGATACTCAGTAAAAAATCTTCAAGCAGTGTGGCATTTTCAAGTTTGATTTTTTTTGGAAGTCTCCTTTTCAGGCTTTTCAAACTATCATCACTCTTGTAATCGAATAAAATAAGCATATCATAAGTCGGAATATGCAACAAAAGATAACAGCATAACATGATTTCTTTTTCATTGAGTGTGTTATATCGGTTTTTTAGTTTAGTAATCAACCCGTTTAGCAACTTATCCATATCCCTGAGAAACAATTCCGTCTCAGTAAAATGGAGTAATTCTATATATATTTTCCGAAGCTGTTGTTCCCGTTCTTGAGAACCGGCATTTCTAAATTCAGCCATCATCAATATTTTCCGGTCTTCAATCTGTTTCTGCAATATAGCCCACTTTTCTTCAATAACTTTTTTATGAATACCCACTTTTTCTTCGGTATAGCTTTCCTGAATTAGTTTTTTCTCGAGTGTGGAACGCCTGATAATTAGTTGATAAATAATATAGGCGCTACCCAATATCAACAGGACGATCAGGGATAGTAATCCTATTATACTTTTACTTTTTTCGGCTTCTTTTTTGGTAGTATGCATGGCTTCGATATAACTCCCTTTAGTCTGAGCATCTATTTTTCTTAATGAATCTCCTAAGTGAACGTAATTATTCATATACTCCGACATTTCCTTCATGTTTCCATTGAGGAATTCGGAGTTGGTGAGGATGCGGTAACATTCCCGCTGAGTACGCAAATCCGGCTGATCATGAATTGACTTTTTAGCATACAGTAATGCTGAATCAATGTAATTCATTTTATAGTACAGACCGGCCAGTAAATAATATCTAACGGCACGGTTGTTCCCGATATTGGGATAATTGATTATTTGGCGGTAGTAAATGAGTGCTGAATCCAACTGCCCTGCATCGAAAAAATTCAAGCCCATCTCCTGATATAAAGCCCCTTTTTGGATTGAATCAGCAGTTTGTGGGATGATTCCCCTGAAATGAATATCCGCTTTGCTGTATTCTTTTGCTTCGTGATAGGTTCGGCCTGCATATAGGATTGAATAAAAAGCCAGTTCCTGATGCTCTCCTTTCGTAAAATAACCGTATG
>JAQTOL010000035.1 GCA_028748945.1 Paludibacter sp. | reverse complement strand
ATCGAAAATTGGTTTTACGGCCCGACTATCCAGGTATTCAATGGTTTTAACTTTCAAATCCACATCGCCCTCATGCCCGGCTTCATCACTGGCTTCGATATGCAGATATACAAAATCATCGGTACGAAGCGCATCAATGGCAGCCTGCGCTTTACCTTCGTAATTTGTATTGTAAAGACCGGTTGCACCTTCAACATGAATGACTTTCAACCCGGCATAGACGCCAATGCCAAGAATCAAATCTACTGCTGAAATCACTGATCCACTTTTTAGGTTATAAAGCTCAAGCAAGGTCTTCATAGAAGGTTTGTAACCCGGTGACCAGGGCCAGATACTGTTTGCTTTGTCTTTTCCCGCTGCAGCACGTCTCAAATTTACCGGATGATTTTCCAATAATTCCTGCGAACGAAGAATTAAATTATTTAAAATACTGGCCGTTTCTTCAGCTTCCTTAGTTTCAGGCTGTATCATAACATCGACAAAAGCAGTTCCTGTGACATCATGCGGTGGCGTACATTTCAGATTTTTATTACCACCTTTCATTTTTAAAAGATGCCGGTATGAAACTCCCGGGAAGAAACTTACCGTTTCATTTCCAAGTTCTTTTTGCAAAAAAAGAATCAATTCCTCCGCTTCTTCATTACTGATATGTCCGGCTGAATGATTCTTTATTTTCTTATTTTCTATACAAATCAGGTTACATCGCATTGCCATTTCGCCGGGTTTAATGTCGACTCCCATGCTGGCAGCCTCCAAAGAGCCCCGTCCTTCAAAGACTTCGGCAACTTTGTAACCAAGTACACTTAAGTTGGCAATTTCACTTCCGGGCGCAAAACCTTCGGGAATTGTATCCAACAATCCGTTTCTACCCAAAGCGGCTATTTTATCTATGTTCGGTATGTTGGCAGCTTGTAAACAAGTTTTATTTCCAAGCGATGCAATCGGCTCATCAGCCATCCCATCGCCAAGTATTATGAGGTATTTCATTTTTTTTAAAAAGTTTGTTGTTTGAAGAGTTTCAATGTTATTTCTGATTATTGACTTTATGCCTTTTCCTCTAAAAACACTTTGTAAGTTGGCAAGGCATCTTCAAACTTTTTAATTGTCTCCTTTAAAGTAATATAACTTTCGCCACCTGCTGCATTGAGGTGTCCACCACCATTAAACAAATCGGACGAAACTTTATTGGCAGGAAAAGTCCCCTGTGAACGAAGCGAGATTTTTATTTTATCGGTATCTTCCCGCATAAAAACTGAGAAATCAACACCCTCGATAGAAAGTGGAATATTCACAAAACCTTCGGCATCACCATTTATAAAATTATACTGATCCAATTCTTTCTGAGTGATTGTAATCAGTGCTGCACGATATTCGGGATATATCTTCATCTTTTTGGAAAGACAAAAACCCATCAAACGCAGACGATCTGCCGAATAGGTATTGAAAACCTTTCTGTAAATCTCATCTTTATTAACGCCCAGTTTAATTAACTCAGCGATAATAATATATATTTCCTGTTGGTTGGAGTTATAAGTAAATCCACCTGTATCGGTCATCATCCCGGTGTAAATACATTCAGCACAAGCTAAGTTTATTTTCGAGAAATCTCCCATGCGACAAATCAATCTAAAAATCAGTTCACTTGTAGATGATAATTCAGGATAAGAAATCAACACTTTAGCAAAAGCTTCAGGATGCAAGTGATGGTCAACTAAAATAATATCGGCAGAAGATCTCAACACGGCCTCTGTCATATTCGCCATTCTGTTGGCAGTATTAAAATCGAGAGCAAAAATCAAATCAGCCGCAGCAAATATTACATCTGCTTCTTCTTTATTATTTTCGTACACAATTACTTTTTCTGTCCCCGGCATCCAATTAAGAAAATTTGGAAATGCTGTAGGAACAACTATCGTTGATTCTTTGCCTTTTGTCATCAAATAATGCCACATAGCCAATGATGCACCCATGGCATCTCCATCAGGACCGACATGAACTACAATAGCTATTTTATCAGCCACGTCTATGGCTTTCTCAACCTTATTAACAAGCTCTTCGGAAATTATTTTCGAAATCATTTTAAAATTTAATTTGGATACAAAAGTAGCAAAAAAAATACGAATCTGAGAGATTTGCGATTCACTGAGTGTTAATCTGTAAAATTCAATATGTAAGCACCATTATCACGAACAGAATAAAATCCGATCCTTCTGACTGCGCAAGCTTGTTTTATATTATCGGTATACCATTTTGAAACACTTTTGTCAACAATTATTTTACGCGGTTGAACGCATTCCAGTACTTGATCGATTTTTGGTTTAAGTCCTTTTCCGATTATCAGATAATCAATTTTAAGAGGTGTGGAAGTTGTTTTCTTCTTTAAAAAATCTTGCGTCATAATCAATATGCGTGAGCCTTCAAAACTCGCAAAACCATCCGAAAACCAATTATTTTCGTGTAAAAAATGAGGATTTCCCAATTTTTGATTTTGCCAAAATGACTTTGCAATTCGTGTAGCTTCGATCGAATCAGTAGAAAAAACATAATTTTGATTGCGATTGATAAAATTGACATGCGTATTATTCTGACCAGCAAACACAATCATACGTTTAGAAGTCAGAGTTTGAAAATTCGTTTGCAAATTAAACAAACTGGTCAGTAAAAGAGAAAGTAATCCTATAAATAAAGGTGTGAATTTTTTAGAATAATAATAGCCTGAAAGACAAAAAATTGCAATGAAAAATACTGTCGTTTGTTTAGTATCCAATGAAATATGTGATACTGAGTTAGGCAGATTCTGAATCCAAACAATTAAAAAATTTAATAACCAAAGCGACCATTTTAACATAAATCCAACAAAAACGGATAGATATGGAATAAATGAAACCATCAACAAAGCCATTGCTAAATAAATGATTACACTGGAAAGAGGTATTGCAATAAAATTAGTAATTAAAAAATAATTTGGGAATTGTTGAAAATAATACAAAGTAAACGGAGCTGTTCCTAACTGAGCGGCAAGCGAAACCGAGAACAATTCCCAGGTAAATCGGGTAAGTTTATTATTAGGTGTATATAGCTTATTAATAATTGGTTGAAAGAAAATAATGCTCAACACTGCTGCATAACTAAGTTGAAAACCAACATCATACAAAAAGTTTGGATTGTAAAGCAGCATCGCCAATATGGACATAAAAATAGTATTGTAAATTTGCGATTTTCGCTCAAAAGAAGTTGCAAATGCCACAAATGTAAACATGAGCGTTGCACGAATCACCGCTGCAGATAATCCGGTGAGAAAAGCATACGCCCACAAGAACAACATTATGAATAAGGTTCTGAGTATCTTTTGTCGTCGTGATTTACTTAGAAACCCCAGTAAAAAAGCTATAACCACATAAACAACACCTACGTGCATACCACTAACCGATAGGATATGCATTGCTCCTGTAGCACTGTAACTTGCACGCAGATCAGGTTGTAAATCATCGGTATAGCCCAAGGTTAAAGCAGCCAACACTGCAAATTCATCACCTTCAATGTTGAATTTACGATACACATTTAACAAATAATTCTGGCATTTATCTGCCTCACGTCGGATTGAAAAGGCTTCGTTGCGGTCTATGACTTTCCATCTATCGGAAGGAATGTAACAAGTTGCTCCCACACCTTGTCGTTTCAGATAGGCTGCATAGTCAAAGCCATCCGGGTTTTGAACTTTCTCGGGTGCTGTAAATTCGGTTTCTACTATCAATCTGTCGCCAAATAATAGTTTTGAGGCTGCATTATCTTTTTGTAAATAAAGAATTGCATTTCCACGGGCTGGTTTCCACGAAGCAGACCCGAAGAACTGCAGTACAGTGACTTTACAAAGATATGATTTTGTTTTTTCGATGGGTGCCGACGTCAGTTCTACGCGATAAATGCCTTTTTGATGGAGATGATCGAATACATTTTCTTTCTCGAATTTGCCGCTCAGGAAAAGGGCCAACGAGAACAAAAACAAAAATATTCCAGAGCCAAATAACCAACGGAATTGGAATTGTCGATCGGGAATCCGGATAAAAAATGAAAGTAAAATAAGAAAAAGAGAAACTGGAAACAAAGCATACAAACTCCAAGGCATTAACTCCACATATTGATATGTAATGATACCTGCAATGAAGGGGAGCAACAAACGAAAAAAAGGAGTTCGTTGCAAAAAATCCATGATTTTATGTTTTAAGCATGTTATGTATGGTTTCTATCGGATTACTGGTATTAAATACCGCGCTACCTGCAACGAGGACGTTTACACCGTGTTCAAAAAGTTTCGAAGCATTTTCCATATTCACACCACCATCCACTTCAATAACACAATGAGCATTTTTCCGTACGATCATTTCTTTTAATTCATCGATACGGAAGTAACTGTCTTCGATAAATTTTTGTCCACCGTAGCCTGCAAATACAGTCATTAATAATACCAAATCTACTTTATCGATATAGGGTTCCAATAAACTGACCGGTACATCAGGGTTTATCGTAATTCCAACCTTAATTCCTTCAGCCTTAATTAAATCAATCATTTCCAGAGGATTTTCAACCGTTTCGTAATGAAAAGTCAGGATATTAGCACCGGCTTCAGCAAACCGTTTCACATACTTTTCGGGATGAACAATCATTAAATGAACATCAAGCGGTTTGGTACAGTATTTTTTGACTGCTTCCATGACCGGAAAACCGAATGAAATATTGGGAACAAATACACCATCCATCACATCGATATGCAACCATTCCGCCTCACTGGCATTAATCATTTCACATGCTGCTTTCAGGTTGCCAAAGTCGGCTGATAATAAGGATGGTGATATAATTTTAGTCATGTACTTATTTATTTGTAAATTAGAATCCAAAATTCCAGGTTTTATTTTAGATTTGCAAATATAATAAAAAAAGACTTCCAAAAATTTGGAAGTCTCTATTTTTAATTTAAAAACATTTCAATAAACTGATTATCAGAAATTTTGGTAACCCTGTAAGAAGAAGCAAATTTAAGAATCTCCTGCAATGTTGCTATTTTCGGTTGCAGAATTTTTGGAGTTTTCGTGCTGTCTTGTTTAGTAATTAAATCAGTTTTGTTTAAAGTAGTAGTAGTTTTTTGCATAGGCACTTGTAATATTTTTAGTATTATGAATTTAAAACGCAAGTGCATCAAAAAAAGTATAAACTCATTTGAAAAAAAATCAAATGAGTTTATACTTTCATCACAACAACAAATCATTTATTTGTAAATCAACAATTTGCCAGAATATATTTAAAATGTTATTTTATTTCCAGATAAACATTTTTTTCCGCAGCTATGCGGCGCATATTAAGCAAAGCATATCGCATCCTACCAAGTGCTGTATTAATACTCACATCGGTCCTCTCGGCAATTTCTTTGAAACTTAAATCTTCAAAATAGCGCATACGAATCACTTTTTGTTGTGAAGCCGGCAGAAAACTAATTAAGTGTACCACATCGGTAAGTACCTGTTCGTTCGATATTACATCCTCCACACTTTTTTCGGAAAGTTTTGCATTATTCACAATATCATAATCCACAGCATCAGCCGAGAATGTGTTTTCATTCTTCTCACGCCTGAAATGGTCTATTATGAGATTATGTGCAATGCGGTTAATCCATGCCAAAAACTTTCCGGACTCTACATAGCGTCCTTGTTGTATGGTAGCAATAGCTTTAATAAATGTGTCTTGAAAAATATCTTCGGCCAGTTCCCGATTGCGAACGATCAGGTATATATAGGTATACGCTTTCGATTTGTATCGCAATAATAAAATTTCAAATGCACTGTTATCGCCTGCCTCGTACAATTTAACCAATTCGTCATCGGTTGCTTGATTCAGAGTTTTCATTACTTCTTAATTTTAAGGTTTTAAAGTAATTCTGGGCTATAGGCATTTTACGTTTTTAGTGGATATTCGGGTTGTATTGAGATGCAAATATAGTAAATGAATTTATAACTAAAAAATATTTTTCAAACTATTTTATATCAAATCAAATTATTATTTATTAAAATAGATAAACTGAAAATGTAATTATTCCACCCAAAGTACTAAACCTTTCAGGTATTCACCTTCGGGATGATATATATTAATCGGATGATCAGCAGGTTGGCTTAGTTGATGTAATATACGAACGTTACGTTTACTCTCAGCAGCAGCACTAAAAACTGCCAACCGAAATTGTTCTTTCGTAACAACCTGCGAGCACGAAAATGTAAAAACAATACCACCCGGTTTGATTTGTTCAAATGCTTTGGCGTTTAAACGCTTATAACCTTTAAGTGCATTTCGTAATGCTTCCCTGTGTTTGGCAAAAGCCGGTGGATCAAGAATAATTAAATCATATTTTTGCTCAATATTACTGAGATTATTCAAATATTTAAATGCATCTTCGTCAAACGATTTGTGACGTTTATCATTGGGAAAGTTTGCTTCAATATTCTTTTCTGTCAGTTGAATGGCTTTGGTAGAACTATCCACTGAATGAACCAGTTCTGCACCGCCCCGCAAGGCATAGACAGAAAAACCACCGGTATAACAAAACATATTTAATACCGATTTCCCTGCGGCATAGCGTTCCAGCAAGGATCGGTTCTCCCGTTGATCTACAAAAAATCCGGTTTTTTGTCCACGTAACCAATCGACATGAAACTCCAGTCCATTTTCGATGGCTGTTAAGGAAACGGTTTCATTGCCTATCAAATAACCATCCTCCGGGGCAATTGGGGCTTTAAAAGGCAAGGTTGTTTCCGATTTATAAAAAACATTTTTTACCTGAGGTACATTCTTTACAATTGCTTCTGCCAGAATTTGTCGGGTTTCATGCATCCCTACCGAATGTGCCTGCATAACAGCCGTTTCTGCATAGACATCCACTATAAGTCCAGGTAACGAATCACCTTCACCATGGACCAAACGTAAGGTGTTGTTTTTCTCTGAATTTACCAAACCCAACGAAACACGCATGGCATAGGCCCATTGAATTTTCCGGTTCCAAAAATCTTCATCAATCGGTTCATTTTCGAAGGTCACCGCTCGTACAGCGATACTACCAATCTGATAATGACCAATCGCCAGAAAATTACGTTTACTGTCAAGTACTTCCACAAGATCGCCTTCAGCCGGTTTTCCCTCAATATGTTGTATCGCGCCGGAAAATACCCAGGGATGAAATCGAAGTAAACTCTCTTCTTTTTTTGGTTTAAGCTGTATAGAAATCATTTCAGGTTGAGAATTATTATTGGTTAGTCAGAATGCGGTATTGGAAAGTCAGGATAATCAGATATTAATCCCTTGAGCTGTGGGAGGATTGTTTAATGCTTGTTTCTCTCTCAGTTCCTGAGCATTCTCATCAAGCATTTTTTTAATTTCTTTTTTGGATATCATTTTTTCATTCATCAATTGCAGGTATATTTTCAAACTTGCCCAGGCATCTGTGGCCGCGTAACGCTGTTGTTGCTCACTCAGTTCGGGATTTTCCCAGTTAGTCAGTCGTTGAGATTTCGAAATCTTCTGGCCAAAAAGGATGGCATAAATTTTTTGTAACCCCAACTCCATGATGCCATAACTTTGGGCAATTGACTGAATATCAATAAAACCATCGGGTTTAAAAGAATGTAACTTATTCAGGCCCGTTAAATCATCCCGAAGTGACAGACCAATTTTTTGAATGTGTTTGTCCGCCAAAAAATCAGCAAGTGAGGAAGGAAAGTCGATTAAATTAAGTCGAAATAAGAAACAATGATCAAGGCTCGATAGTTGCACCAATGAAACTGCATGATAAGTACCACGTTTAAAAGAAGGTTTGGTTTCAGTATCAATCCCAACTACAGGGCTTTTGCGAAGTTCTTCGATAGCTAAATCTACTTTTGACAAATCATCAACAAGTGTAATTTTTCCCTCAAAGACAACAACCGGCATCAAATTTACTTCCTCTTTGGTTATTTTGGATTTTAGCATAAACAGTAATTACAATATATTGCTCAAATCATCGTCTTCTTCATTATGGAGAAAATTGAGAAATGAATTTCTATCAATTTTGGTTTTTGTTTCAGTTGGTTCAACCTCAGTATCTTCCAGCATAAATTCATCATTAAACTGCAATGCATGCAAAGCCCGTAACGCATTCAATAGTTTTTGTCCCCAATGTTCGCCAAAAGCTTCGAGACATGCAACTAAAGCGTTGTTCATTATTTCAACGTCTCCCAACTGATAATTGGCTGCAAAATCTTTCATTTCCTGATAAACATCCGCAAGATTTTCGGATATAAAAGCAGCAATCGGCGTATCGCTCAGGGCCATATCCGGATGAAAAACCTCAAGGAATGAATCTTCCGCACCCAACAATTGTTCGATTTGTTCTTTTACAAAAATATAATCCTCTTCAGAAACAAATCGCTCAACGTTATCATCTGCCGTCGATTCAGAAACGTCCAGCAAAGTAGTTTTAAGATACAATAGCGGCAGAATTTTGACTGATTTGAGAACAAAATCCTGACGTGAAAATTCGGATGCATGTTCCAAAAACAGGCATGTTTCAGCGGCTACAGTAACAAATTCTATTACGTTTTTGCTGTAAACCAGATGATCGGGAAGTTGGTCGATACTCATTAATCTTAAGATTTAATTTGCTTTGCAAAAGTAAGAAAAAATATCCGTTTTTCGAATTCACAAAAACACTGTATCTTTGCCGGTAGAATGTTATGTTTTTTTCAAAATCAGAACAAACTTAAAATTAAAAGTGTTTTAATAACAGAATCACTCAGCAAACTATCTAAAAAGTACAACTATGGAAGACAAAGTTATCACTCTTAAAAACTACGATACCATGGTGGATGCAATGGTTGATCAGGAAGTGTTACATGTAAATGAAATTGAATGTTTTATCGGTAATGAGCAACTGGTTGAACTTTATCCAATGTTTAGCGATATAGGCGATGGACTTAAAATTGTAGTCTTTGAAAAAGATTTTGAAAGAGCATTGCAATTGCTGGAAGAATACCACGCACAGGATGAAGTATCGGACTTAGAAGAGGAAACGGTTTAACTGGTTATCTGACACTTAATGATTCAATAATTCAAAAATTTTCTTCTTCAGTACCGGATGGATCAAATCCGGAGCAATTTCAGCCAATGGGATCAGAACAAAATCACGTTCCATTATAAGCGGATGTGGAATTTTTAATTTGGGTTGTTCTATTATCAAATTATCATAAAAAAGTATATCAATGTCAATTATACGATCTGTATAATTGACATTGCTTTTTTTAATCCTACCAAGATTCTTTTCAATTTCCTGTGTTTTATTTAACAGTTCGGAAGGCGACAAATTCGTTTCAATTAACATCACCGCGTTCAGAAAATCATTTGGAGATTCAAATCCCCAGGGGAGGGAAGCATGGAAAGCAGATAATCGGAGTACATTCCCCACTTCAAATCCAAGAGCACTTACCGCATCATGCAAATTACGTTCTTTTTCTCCCAAATTAGTTCCCAGTCCGAGATAAACGAAGGCCATAGTTTTTTTTTACAAAGATAAATAATAAATAGATAGTAGCTTCGCATTATTTATTGAAATTACTCACTTCGTTCCTGATGATATTGGATATTACTCACTTCGTTCGTGATATTATTAATTGATATTATTCACTTCGTTCATGATATTTTCAAGAAATTCTGCAATAAAATATCAACCGAAGGGTAATATCGCGACCGTAAGGAGCAAATATCGCCCGAAGGACAAATACCAGCAAAGCTTATTTTCTGCCACTTCCTGCCCTTTTGTCAGCCAATTTTTCAATTTCACGCCTTCAATTCCTGTTTTTTCTGTCAAAAACATAAAGACTTCCTGTTATTAGTGCTTGGCATATCGTTTGTAAAATGGCTAGCGTATAAATAACATATCAGAAACAACTGAAAAAATAAAATAATAAAAAGATTATGGGAAAAATTATTGGAATTGACTTAGGAACCACGAACTCGTGCGTTTCTGTAATGGAAGGTAACGAGCCTATCGTTATCTCAAACAGCGAAGGAAAACGCACAACACCTTCTGTTGTCGGATTTATTGATGGTGGCGAACGCAAAGTGGGTGATCCTGCAAAACGTCAGGCCATAACCAACCCGACTAAAACTGTATTTTCTATCAAGCGTTTTATGGGTGAAACTTATGATCGCCTGACAAAAGAAATTGGTCGTGTACCTTTTAAAGTAGTAAAAGGTGATAATAATACTGCTCGTGTAGATATCGAAGGACGTATGTATTCGCCACAGGAAATTTCGGCTATCATACTTCAGAAAATGAAAAAAACAGCCGAAGATTATCTTGGTACTGAAGTGACCGATGCGATTATAACTGTTCCGGCTTATTTTAATGACTCACAACGTCAGGCTACAAAAGAAGCCGGCGAAATTGCAGGTTTAAATGTTCGCCGTATCATCAACGAACCAACTGCTGCCGCATTAGCTTACGGTTTGGATAAAACCAACAAAGACATGAAAATCGTGGTTTTCGACTGCGGTGGTGGAACACATGACGTGTCTGTACTTGAATTAGGTGATGGCGTATTCGAAGTTAAATCGACCGATGGCGATACTCACCTGGGTGGTGATGACTTTGACCACCGTATCATCGACTGGTTGGTTCAGGAATTTAAGAATGATAATAGCGGTATTGACTTAAGCAAAGACCCAATGGCTTTGCAACGTTTGAAAGAAGCTGCTGAAAAAGCAAAAATAGAGTTATCGAATACGACATCTTCGGAAATCAATTTACCATATATTATGCCGGTAGATGGTGTGCCACGTCACCTGGTACGTACGTTGACCCGTGCTAAATTTGAACAATTAATTGACGACCTGGTACAAAAAACGATCGATCCTTGTAAGACAGCATTGAAAAGTGCCGGTTTGACAATCAGTGATATTGACGAAATCATTTTAGTAGGTGGTTCTACACGTATTCCTGCTATCCAATCGGCTGTAGAAAAATTCTTCGGAAAAACGCCTTCGAAAGGTGTGAATCCAGATGAAGTTGTTGCAGTAGGTGCAGCTATTCAGGGTGGAGTTTTGACCGGTGAAGTTACTGACGTTTTATTGCTTGATGTTACACCACTTTCATTGGGAATTGAAACCATGGGAAGTGTAATGACAAGACTGATTGAAGCCAACACAACTATTCCGACCAAAAAATCGGAAACATTTACAACGGCTGCCGACAATCAACCTTCTGTAGAAATTCATATTTTGCAGGGTGAGCGTCCAATGGCCAATCAAAATAAATCTATTGGTCGTTTCCACCTGGATGGTATTATGCCTTCCCGTCGTGGAGAACCTCAAATTGAAGTAACATTTGATATTGATGCCAATGGTATTTTACATGTCTCAGCCAAAGATAAAGCAACCGGCAAAGAACAACGTATTCGTATCGAAGCAACTTCAGGATTGACAGATGCTGAAATCAAACGGATGAAAGACGAAGCTGCTGCTAATGCTGATGCCGATGCAAAAGAAAAAGAAAAGATCGACAAATTGAATCATGCAGATAGTTTGATTTTCCAGACAGAAAAACAACTGACTGAAATTGGCGATAAAATTCCTGCAGACAAAAAAGGTCCGATCGAAGCTGCGTTGGCAAAACTGAAAGAAGCTCACAAAGCTCAGGATCTTGATGCATTGGATGCTGCAACCAAAGAAGTAAACGATGCTTTCCAGGCTGCCAGTCAGGAAATGTACAATGCTCAGAATGCACAGGAAGGACAAGCACAACCAAACAATGCTGACTTCGGCGGACAACAAAGTTCAGGCGGAGGAGACAAACAGGGTGATGTAACCGATGTGGATTTTGAAGAAGTAAAATAAATCCCAAAAACAAGGGTATATATCCAAACAGAAATCGCTGTAAACGCTTAGTTTACAGCGATTTTTTTATTTTATTTTTTGCTTATCTATTGTTGTATTCGATTATTTTTCGTATATTTGCTACATATTTGTAACGCGACTTAATTAGTAGGAAAGTGCGACTTATAAATACTTATACATACGTAACCATATTTAAAACGTATATTATGCCAGTTAGCAAGTTTATCCTCCAAAGAAATTGCGAAAACTGCGGAAAGCAGTTTAACGCAAAAACAGTTTACTCGAAGTACTGTTGTGAGAAGTGTTCCGAAGCTGCCGCACGTAAGAGGAAAGCCCTCGAAAAGGAAGAAGAAAAACGCAAACAGTTAGCCAATCAAATCCCTTTAGATCGCCCATACATTTCAATACAGGAAGCGGTAATTCTTTTCGGAATATCCCGGGACACAATTTACCGACAAATCAAAAAAGGCAATATCCCTGCCGTTAATCTCGGGGAGCGGTTAACCCGCATTAGTCGGATCCACATAGAAGCAATGTTTCCAAAGGTTGAAATTGTAAAAGCCATGCAACCGGTGACTTCAATCCAAGAAATTAATTTTGATCCTGCAAATTGCTATACGATTGGTGAAATTTCTCTGAAATACGGAATATCACTCTCAACAGTCGATAAAACAATCAGAAAATGCAGTATTCCAAAAAAGCAGATTGGTAAATTCGTTTATGTCCCTAAAGTAGAAATAGACCGGATATTTAATCACAAATAAATCCACGCCATGAAAAAGAAACTCGCAAAAACCAAATGCACTGTCAAACTGCGGAAATCTGAATATCATAACGAATGGTATTTAATTATTGAAAGCTATCCAGTTTTCAAAGGAGGAAGTGATAAACCTCAGCGAATAATTGAGGCCGCAAATCGCTCAATTACGACACCAATATGGGATAAAACCCGAACAACAAGAGCTTCAACAGATGGAGCAAAAATATTCAAACCTAAGAGAGATTCAAATGGAATAATACAATGTCGAAGTGACCTCGACATAAGAGCCTGTATTTATGCTGATGGTGTTCGTAGCCTTAGACAACGTGAGTTTGATAATGCTGATTTATATACAGACAAAGAAGCTGAACTACTTGAACAGAACTACAAACAAAAAGAAGATTTCATTGCTTACTTTAAAAAGGTATCAATTGAACGTCATGCCCGGAGTTCAGAATCAATCAGAGTCAATTGGAAGAGGGTTCACGAATTATTATTGCAATTCAACAGTAACGAGCCGTTATTATTTTCTCAAATTTCAATAGGTAAAATTGAAGAATTCCGTAGATATATTCTCAAAGCTCCGCAGGGTGGTAACAAATCGGGGACAATTTCTCATAATACCGCAGCAACATACTTCAGCATTTTTAAAGCTGGCTTACACCAGGCATTTGTTGATAGTTATTTTACTGTTGATATCTCAGCCAAGGTAAAAGGGATAACAGAACAAGAAACACGAAGGGAACACCTCACGAATGAAGAATTAAACCTTCTTTCTGAAACACCTTGTGAACGTCCTGTAATGAAAAATGCAGCTCTTTTCTCTGCATTAACTGGCTTTCGCCACAGCGATATTCAAAAACTCAAATGGAAAGAATTGCAGGTGATTAATATACCAAAAACAGCACAAACAGAAGAAGAAATTCAATATCGCATAAATTTCACTCAAAAGAAAACAAAAGGTATTGAATATATGCCAATTCCTGAACAAGCCTATCAACTTTGTGGTGAACCACGTAATCCAGAACAACTTGTTTTTGAAGATTTACCCGACCC